>DATCOK010000068.1:0-4557 GCA_036564765.1 Candidatus Acidiferrum sp.
CGTTTCTTCGTACTCGAGAGTGGTGCCGTTCAAGTACAAAAAGCTTTTGGGATCGACGAACAAGCGCGCGCCGTGTTCTTCAAAAATTTTGTCGCGGTCGCGAGCCTGGGTATCGAGGCGCATGGCGTAGGACAAACCGGAGCAGCCGCCGCCCTGCACGCCAACGCGCAGGCCACCCACTTCGGGAGAGACTCCGTCCTTTTCGAGCAGCGCGCGAATCTTGCGAGCGGCGCGCTCGGTGAGGGTAATCTTCGCAGTTGGAGGAGCAACTACTTCCGTAGCCATACGTACCCTTTCACAGATTCAAGTCTACAAATTTTGCGAGGCTCGGCCGATTTGGTGAAGCCGCACGCAGATGTGACACGCGCGGCGGACGCCGAGAGCCCACGGCAAATTAGTGCGCGGCCTTGGCGGTGGCCACTACTTCGATGCCGTGCTTCTTTTTCCAATCGCCGATGGCCGCCTTGATGGCGTCTTCCGCGAGCACGGAGCAGTGAATCTTCACCGGCGGTAGCGCGAGCTCACGCACGATGTCCGTGTTCTTGATGGAAAGCGCTTCTTCGACGGTCTTGCCCTTGACCCATTCGGTGGCCAAGGAAGAGCTGGCGATGGCGGAGCCGCAACCGAAGGTCTTGAACTTGGCTTCTTCAATGACCTGGGTGTCCGGATTGATTTTCATCTGCAGCTTCATGACGTCGCCGCACTCCGGAGCGCCGACCAAGCCGGTGCCCACGTTGGGATCTTCCTTGGGAAGGCTGCCGACGTTGCGGGGATTGTTGTAATGCTCGACTACCTTTTCGCTATAAGCCATTAGCCATTGCTCCTTGCCAGATTGACCAGATTTCCGAAACCAGCCGACTTCACAGCTTTATCCGAGAGAGAAACGTTGGGTACAGAGGCCGAACGGCCGGCGGTGAGTTGTCGCAAGGCGTCCCGGATGAAATCGGCGCCTACACCGATTAGTTTCAAGAAGGCGCGCACCTGTTGCAGCTCATGAAACGAGCGTTCACCAGCCGCGGGGGCGTCTTCGCCTTCGCCGCCGTAAGGGACGAATGTGACGCGAAACGCGGCGCCGGTACCTCCGATTGAACGATGAATCCGAATTGTTCCTTCGCTTGCCATGGTTGACCCTTTCAGCTTTAGGCGGTTTGCCAGTTCATTTTCGAGATGTCGATACCTTCCTTGGCCATTTCGTAGAGCGGGGACAACTCACGCAGCTTGGTGACGACCTGCACCATCTTGTCGATGACGTAGTCGACTTCTTCCTGCGTGTTGAAGCGGCCGAGGCCAAAGCGAATCGACGTATGGGCTAGGTCTTCGCCGACTCCTAGTGCTTTGAGTACGTAGCTGGGCTCCAGGGTTGCCGAAGTGCAGGCGGAACCGCTCGAGACGGCAATGTCGTTGATGCCCATGAGCAGGGATTCGCCTTCGACGTAGGCGAAGCTCATATTCAGGTTATTGGGCAGGCGATGCTCCCAGGAGCCATTGACGAAAACTTCGTCGAGCTTGGCTTCCAGCCCAGCGCGCAGGCGGTCGCGCAGACCGCGCATACGTTCCGATTCCTGAGCCATTTCCTTCTGGCATATTTCGCAGGCTTTGCCGAGACCGACGATGCCAGGAACGTTCAAGGTGCCGGAGCGCATACCGCGTTCGTGGCCGCCGCCATCGGCGATGGCGGAAAGTTGCACACGCGGGTTGCGGCGGCGAACGTACAACGCGCCAACGCCCTTGGGCCCGTAAATTTTGTGGCCGGTGATGGCCAGCAGATCGATGTTGTCTTTCTGGACGTCGACAGGGATCTTGCCCACCGCTTGGACGCCGTCGGAGGCGAAGAAGATACCCTGTTCTTTGGCGATTTTGCCGATTTCCGCAATCGGATTGATCACGCCGATTTCGTTGTTGGCGTACATGATGGTGATCAAGATGGTTTTCGGGGTGATGGCCTTGCGCACGTCCTCGGGATCGACGCGGCCGTCTTTACCCACGGGCAGATAGGTGACTTCGTAGCCGTATTTCTCGAGGCGCTTGCAGGTGTCGAGGACGGCCTTATGCTCGATGGCCTGAGTGATGATGTGATTGCCCTTTTCGCGGTACATCTCCGCGATGCCCTTGATCATCAGGTTGTCGGATTCGGTGGCGCCGCTGGTGAAGATAATTTCCTTGGGCGTGGCGTTGATGAGCGAAGCGATCTGCTGGCGCGCCGTCTCGACGGCCTCTTCGCCGGCCCAACCGAAGGCGTGGTTGCGGCTGGCGGCGTTGCCGAACTTCTGCGTGAAATAGGGGAGCATGGCTTCGAGCACACGCGGGTCTACGGGCGTGGTCGCGTGATTGTCCATGTAAATCGGTAGATTAACGGCCATAGATCGATCTCCTAAGGGTGCTACTCAAGTTTGAAGTTCGACGAGCACTTGCTCGTTTTGCTCTTCGCTCATCTGAGAAATTGTGACTGTGCTAAGCACGCTCAAAATACTGTCGTTGACGCGGCGCAACGGCTCGCGCACAGAACATTTTTCGCTCGCACCGCAATTGCCGTGGCTGGTTACACAGGACGTTATAAGGACCGGGCCATCGATGGCGGAGATCACATCAAGCGCGGTGATCTGCGACGGCTCTTTCGCGAGCAAGTAGCCGCCGCTGGCGCCGTGTTTGGCGGAAACGATGCGCTGGCGAGCGAGCTTTTGCAAAACTTTGGCCATGAGCATCGTGGAGACGCCGTATTCCTCGGCAATCTCGTTGGCGCTGCAGGCGTGCTGCTCGCGATGCATAGCGAGATGCTTCACGGCGATGAGGCCGTAGTCCGCTTTTTTGGAAAGCTTGAACATATGGCTTAAGAGGCTGAATATTCATATGCGACCAGTTCGGTCGCCGCATATGAGACTAAATCAGTCGCAAATGAAGTGTAGTGCTTGTCCGATTGGATGTCAAACAGAGAAATTGATACATCGATATAAGACTACTATTTACTATAGCTTACGGGATAAGTAAATATTTGGAACTATGGCTAACAGATCGTCGTTAGAACGTCAGTTTCAAGCCGGCAGAAGCGCTTCGAGGAGTGGCGACGGCCGTGCCGGAGAACAAGCTGGCGAAATCCAGCACATTTACGCGGTCGGTCAGATTGCTAACCTGGACCTGAAGCGCAAGAGTGCGCAGTTCTTTGCGGTAGAGTTGGACGCCCGCGGCGGCGTCCAGAAAAAATGTGGACCGAAGGCGCTGGCGTTCGAAATTCACGCGAGCAAGGATGGCCGGGCCGTATTGCGACAGGAGAAAGGGGATGTCCGGGGAGTCGCCGAGCTCCGCAGGGAGGCCGCTGCCGTACTGGGCGCTCAGGGCCATCCACACGCGGCGTTCTGCCTGGAAGCGCACACGGGCGCGGGCGGTGTTGCGCTGGTCTTGGGTGACGGCGAACTGGCTGACGTCGGTGAGCGCGCCGGCGGCGTCACTGCCGAGAAACAGTCCGCCGGTGATCGGGCCGCGGGCGATACCGGACTGATTGGCGTAACTCAAAAAGCCGGAGAAGTGCCACCACTGCGGCAATTCGAGGCGCAGTTCTTCGCCGAAGATGCGCGCGCGTGCGAATGAGATGGGGAAGCTGACGCCGGTGTCGAGCAGAGTGTCGTCGTCGGGGTAGTCATGAAATTCGCGACGAAAAATGTTGCCATCGATTCGCAGCTTGCCATAGATGGATTTGGTAAAGCCGCCTTCGTAATAGTTGGCATGCGCGGGGCGAACGGGAAGGCGAAGCACGACAGGATCGATGGAGTTGAGCTGCGGGGAACTGGCCAGGAGCAAATTTTCGACCGCAGGGGTCTGGAAGACGCGGTCGTAAGAAGCATGGAAAAGCAGATTCATGGCGGAGATATAGCGGGAGACGCTGAGGCGCGGGCTTACGGCGGATTGGTGCACGACGAATGCGTAGTGGTCGAAACGCAGGCCTGCGCTGATGTTCCAGTCGCCTAGATGGACCTGATCCTGAACGTACACTGAAGGCTCGATGTCCCACTGGTGGTCGGCGAAGTGGAACTGCTGCTGCGTTTCCGGGTCGAATTGCGAGGGATCGGTGATGAGATAGCTCAACGTTTCGTGAACGGGGGTGAAGAAGCTGTCCACGCCGATTTTCCAGTTGTGGCGGCCGTGGTGACCGGCCAGATCGGCGCGCGCGTAGCCTTCGCGATAGCCGCGTGATTGAAAGACGATGACGGGAGTGGCGAGCGGATTGGAAGTCAGGTCAGCACTCGAGTCACGCACGCTGCCGGAGAAACTGAGGAAGAGATCCGGGGAGATGGTGTGCTGGAAGAAAACCTGGCCGCTGGTTTCCTGATTGATGAGGTCCTGGCGCTGTCCGGCTTGTTGCTGGACGAGTTCGTTGGGGACGAGGAAACGAACGGCGTTATGAATGAGAGTGATGCGCAAGCGATCGCTGCCGGAGAATTCGCGTTCGTAGGAAGTGGCGAAACCTGCGGCGTTGCCGCGATTGGTGAAATTTTCGAGGACTGGTGGGTCGAGATAGCGATCAGTATGGAAACCGTTGCCGCCGACGGAGAAACGGTTCGGGCC
>DATCOK010000069.1:0-3735 GCA_036564765.1 Candidatus Acidiferrum sp.
AAGCAAATCAGCTTGTTGCAGGGCACCGGCGTGCCCACGGAGAAAATCTTCATCGTCAACGGACAGAATTATTACTACCGCAGCCAGCAGAATCCGGGCGCGCCGATCAAAGATGCGGTGTTGGTCTATTACAAGTTCAAAAATGAGCAGAAGAGCGGTCTGGGCATGCCCATGCCCGCGGGCAACGTGCGTGTGTACCAGAAAGATTCGAAAGGCGGCGTACTGTTCATCGGTGAAGATCGCATCGATCACACGCCCAAAGACGAAACCGTCCCCGTGCACATCGGCAATGCCTTCGACATCGTCGCCGAGCGCAAACAGACCGACTATAAACACATCGACGGGCACACCTGGGAAATGGAGTACGAAATCAAGCTACGCAATCACAAGGACACGCCGGTGGTGGTGGAGGTCAATGAACCGATCGGAGGAGATTGGGAGATGCTTTCTTCCACCTACAAAGCGGTCAAAACCGCCGCGTTTGCCGCACAGTTTCACGTCCCGGTAGAAAAAGACGGAACCGCGACGCTGACCTATCGGATTCGCGCGAAGTGGTGAGTCGCGGAGACGGAGTGGGTCAATCAACGTTTCCAAATTCCACCGCTCAGGGGAGTTCGCTCGCCTAGGCGAGCAGGCCCGAAAAACTGTCGTGTGGAGGAACCAGGCGAAATTCCACCTTTGAGATGCTCCGCGGCGCAGACTAATTGACTTTGATTGTACCGTGGGAACGTTTTGTCTTGGGTTTTGCTGGAGATTCTTCGGGACTCAGTTCGATGTCGTCGTGATCGCGGCGGAGGCGCACGATTTTGCCGAGATATTGGTGCGGCTCAGATTTTTCCACAGCGGACTTAAGATTTACGCTGTCGCCCAGGGTGTCGTCGTCTTCGCCGATGCGTTTGGCTAGCAACTGCTCGCCGCGTTGGAACAGCACTACGTCGCCGGCGCGCATGTTCTCGAGCCTCGCTCGGCGAATCAGCGCGATGTCTCCCGGCTGAATCACTGGCAGCATGCCGGTGCCCTGCACAACCATGGCGGCACTGCCGCGGCGCTTGAGCGACTCGGCGATGCGCACAATATCGGCCTTGCGGCGCTCGCCGCGTCCCGGCTTTGATCGTCTGCGTTGATCCATGACGCATCCAGAATCAAGGCTGGAAGCGCGGCGGTCAATGAAGCACGCGCTCCGGTTGCGCAAAACTTTACTAACCGATTGAGGCGTCATCCCTGGGCCGTTCCTAATTTTCGTCTCGTCAATCAGGAACGGAGGTGGCCACGTTCGAATGGCTCGCGCGCTTCTGTTATTCTAGAAGCCTCGCAACGCGAGGCGTTCCTACCGCGGCAAACGCCACAATGGCCAACGCCATCATTTCTGTGCACGAGAGGAATCATCCAAAGTGACTACGTCCGTGAAGCTTCCGCAAATTTCCAAGCGCGCCTTCAATTTCAACGCCGGTCCCGGGGCCCTGCCGCTTTCTGTCCTGGAGCGGATCCGCGAAGAGTTGCTCGATTGGCGCGGCAGCGGCATGTCGGTAATGGAAATGAGCCACCGCTCGCCCGAGTTTGAAAGCATCAACGCGGACGCGGAAGCGCGGCTCCGAAAACTGCTGGCCATCCCTGACGACTACGCGGTGATTTTTCTACAGGGCGGCGGCAGCTTGCAGTTCACCATGGTGCCGATGAATTTGTGCCTGCCCGGCAAGCCCGTGGACGTGCTGCACACCGGCATGTGGACCGCCAAGGCCATCGGCGAGTTGAAGAAAGGAGTGCTGCACAACATCGCCGCTTCCAGCGAGTCCGAGAAATTCGCGCGATTGCCGCGGCAGGACGAGATGAAGTTTTCTTCCGACGCCTCGTACGTGCACATCTGCACCAACAACACCATTGAAGGCACGCAATGGAAGACGCTGCCGGACGTCGGCAAGGCTCCGCTGGTCGCGGATATGTCCTCGGACATCGCTTCGCGTCCCCTGGACGTCAAGAAATTTGGATTGATTTTTGCCGGGGCGCAAAAAAATCTTGGGCCCAGCGGTGTGACCATCGTGATTGTTCGCAAGGATTTGGCCGAGCGCGCCGACAAAAATCTCCCCACGCTGATGCAGTACCGCACCGAGATCAAGGAAAAGTCTCTGTATCACACCCCACCGACCTTCGCGATTTACATCGTGGGGCTGGTGCTCGAGTGGATTGAAGCGGAAGGCGGACTGGCGGGCATCAGCGCGCGCAACGACGCCAAGGCCAAGCTCCTGTACGACACTATCGAAGGCGACGGTTTTTATTCCTGCCCGGTGCAGCGGGAATCGCGCTCGAAGATGAACGTGGTCTTTCGCGTGGCCGGCGGCGACGAAGCCGTGGAGAAGAAATTTACCAAGGAAGCCGAGGCTGCGGGAATGGTTGGCACGCCCGGCCATCGCTCGGTAGGCGGGATGCGCGTTTCACTCTACAACGCCGTGAACCTCGAAGCTGTTCAGACGCTTACCAATTTCATGCGCGAATTCCAACGCACCCGCGGGTGATTTCCATCGCAGTTATGCTCCTGGTGAGATAAGTACAAAACCTTGGGTGCAGCAACATTGCCTCTGATTTTTTGTAGCCATGGCTCGCCAAAGGCTATAAACGAGAAGTCGTCGAGTGGGCGCCCGGCTTTCTCCCTCTGAAGATCGCTAAGAAATAAAAAAGGCGCGAAGATAGACCTTCGCGCCTCATTCTGGCAACTTTCTCTTACCTCTTTCGAATCACGGCAGGTCAAAGAGCAGCACTTCGGCGTTTTTCACTCCAGTTAGTTCTACGCTTTTCTCTTCGGAGATGGCGGCGCCGTCGCCTTCTTGCAGCGAGGCGCCGTTGAGTTTTACATGACCCTTGGCTACCTGCACGTAGGCGTGGCGGCCGGGGCGCAGTTCGTGGCGCACCGTTTCATCCTTATCAAGAATGGTGGCGTACACCGAATTGTCCTGGCGGATTTTCACCGAGCCATCGGCGCCGTCTGGCGAAGCGACCAAGCGCAGCTTGGCACGCTTTTCTTCTTCGCTGAAAGTTTTCTGGTCGTAAGCGGGCTTGAAACCGCGCTTTTCCGGCACCATCCAGATTTGCAGCAGGTGCAGCGGCTCCTTCGACGGGTTGAACTCGCTGTGGGTCACGCCGGTACCCGCGCTCATGTACTGCACATCGCCTGGCTTGATCACCGAGCCATTGCCCATGCTGTCGCGATGCTGCAGCGCGCCATCCAGCACGTAAGTGACGATCTCCATATCCCGGTGGGGATGCTCGCCAAAACCGGCCTCGCCAGCGATGCGGTCGTCGTTCAAAACGCGCAGGGTGCGAAACTGCACGTGCTCCGGATCAAAATAGTCCGCGAAGGAAAAGGTGAAATGGCTGTCCAGCCAGCCGTGATTGGCGTGGCCGCGTTCCTCGCTCTTGCGAATGTCGATCATGCTGTCCTCCTGATTCTTCCTGACTTCGGAAGTACGGTACTCGTTATAACGACTATTGTCAAGAGGCATATTATTATCCCAAGACCCTTCCGAATCCAACCGCCAATTCCCTCTTGCAAATCTAACGAAACATTCACCTTGGATTTTTCTTTGGCCGGCCCATCTCATTCCCGATTCCCCGCCCTTTGGTGTAAAGTGGGGCAAGGCGCTGGTTTCTACCGCCTTCGAGGTTTGTGCATGGAATCTGCTCCGTCGGCCACTCAACCCAGAAAATCAGAAGGTTCCGCCACCCCTCGCGAAACGCTCACGG
>DATCOK010000070.1:0-11633 GCA_036564765.1 Candidatus Acidiferrum sp.
GCCGAGGAGCAGGCCAAAGCCGCTGCTGCCGCCAAGGAATTGGAAGAGGCCGAGCATCAGGAAGAACAATTAACCAGTCGCGCCGAAGCCGTTTCGCAGAGCCTGGATGCCATGAAAAAACAACAGAGTAGCCAGGGATACGGCTTGCGTGGCGACGTGGTCTCCGCCGAACAGCGCATGCAAACGTACATGTCCAAGGCCCAGGGGGCACTGCAACGTCAGGATGGCGCAAGCGCGAAGAAATACTTCAATCAGGCGGATCGGGAAGTGGCGTTCCTCGAAAAATTTCTGGGGCGCTGACGAACCATCGGCAATAATTTCTGTCTTTCAGTATGAATACCTCAGAACGGCGGAAAATCCGTGTGGGGAGGTCTGCCAGCTTTGCTGCATCGTCACTGCTATTCCTCCGGGCTCTGGAGATTTATGCGTAAAAATCGCGCGGCAAGAATCGGAAACAGTTGGCTCTCAGCAACGGCGGTGGTGTTCTCTTTTTCCTTGCTGCCTGTTGCGGGGCTGGCGCAGCAGCCTCCTTCGGGTGTAGGAATTTTTGCGGAGCATGCGGATGTTGGAGTCGTGGCGCATCGCGGTTCTTCGGAATACGACGCGTCGTCGCAGACCTACACCTTGACCGGCAGCGGCGAGAATATGTGGGGTGCCGCGGATAATTTTCAGTTTGCCTGGAAGAAAATGGCCGGCGACGTGGCGTTGTCCGCGGATATTTCTTTTGCAACAAGCGGCGGCAACGCGCATCGCAAAGCGGTGCTGATGATTCGCCAGAGCCTCGATGCGGATTCGCCGTATGCGGATGTGGCCTTACACGGCGATGGACTGACCTCGTTGCAATATCGCGACGCGAAGGGTACCGCCACGCACGAAATTCAATCCAATATCTCTGGCCCGGCGCAACTGCGCATTGAAAAGCGCGGGCGATATGTCTACGTGTGGCTCGCGGAACGTGGAGGCAAGTTGCATCCCGCGGGCGCGTCCATTCGCGTTGAGTTCGATGGACCGTACTACATCGGGATCGGAATCTGCAGCCATGATAAGAACGCTGTCGAGAAAGCAGTCTTTTCTCATGTGGATCTGAAAAGCGTCGCACCTGCGACTTCAGGGGAAAAACCGACACTGTTCAGCACGCTCGAAACGATTTCCATCGACTCGACCGATCGCCGCGTCGTCTATTCGATCGCTGGCCACTTCGAAGCGCCGAATTGGACCCTCGATGGCCGAGAACTGATTTTCAACGAAGAGGGCCGCTTGTGGCGCATCGCAGCGGCCGGAGGAAAACCGGAGCTGATCGACACCGGCTTCGCCGTGCACTGCAACAACGACCACGGAATTTCGCCCGATGGCAAGTTGCTGGCCATCAGCGACCAGTCCCAAGAGGACCATCAATCGACCATTTACATTTTGCCGGTCACCGGTGGAACTCCGCGACGGGTCACCCAGAAATCTCCTTCCTACTGGCACGGCTGGTCGCCCGACGGAAAAACGCTGGCGTATCCCGGCCAGCGAAATGGCGAGTTCGACATTTACACCATTTCGACGGAGGGTGGAGTAGAGCAACAGCTAACCACCGCGATCGGTCTCGACGACGGGCCGGAATACACCCCGGACGGCAAATTTATCTACTTCAACTCGGTGCGCACCGGCAAAATGCAGATCTACCGCATGCATCCCGATGGCAGCGCCCAGGAACAAATCACTTCCGACGATTTCAATAACTGGTTCCCGCATATCTCCCCGGACGGCCACTGGCTTGTCTTCCTTTCCTATGGCGCCGAAGTCGAAGGTCACCCGGAAAACAAAGACGTAACTCTGCGGATCGTGCCCCTAAAAGACGACAAGCCCGACGGCAAGATCGAAGTGCTGGCCAAGCTATTCGGCGGCCAGGGAACCATCAACGTCCCCTCCTGGTCCCCCGACAGCCACCACCTGGCCTTCGTCAGCTACCAACTTTTGCCGAGCGGCTCTGTGTCCGCGCCTGGTCAACCGTAAACTAGCAATTCCTCGGGCATCTCCTTCGAACTTACAGCCAAAATACTCATTGCTTGACAGTCGTGCAATTGCATAGAACGTACCCAAATTGCCGCGTACCAAGTTGCAAGGTGTCACTGTCAGGAGACAGCGATTACGTCCTGACGAGGCCCGGCATTCAACCAAAATAACGTTCGCGCCTCCGTGGGGATTGTGTATTTATTCGGAGCGCGCGGAGAAGGGCGCGAGGAAAGGCATCGTGTCGGCCGGAATCCTGACAATACAGAACCGGAGCGGCTGTGCGTCGATGAGACTGATGCGGCATTGTTGGGTGTTCGAGGTTGCCCTGTCGACATCGGATTTCGCGTAACCGTGGTGCGAGCTGAATCTGCTGCCTCGCGTGCGGGTATGTCGGCCGGCGATGTCATCGTTTCGATCGACGACCGTCCGGTTCGGACCGCGGCGGAAATTGAAACTGCTATTGGTTCAGGGAAGGCTGCCGTGGCTTCCGTTGGCTACCTCATTAAAGGAAACTGGAAGACCGTTCGCGAAGTGAAGGTACGCTAACTCCATTTGGTTGAATTTAACGCGTTCACCGGAAACGTGAAGGGGATAAACGCGTCGGCTCAGACCATCACATATGGCCCGGTTTTTTCTTATCGCAAGTATGAAAGATTCACCCCGTACGCTCACGCGCAGTTTGGGCCGTTCATGGGAGTGTCGGATATTTGGGGATTTCGCAGTCGGCTTTCAAATTCGCCATGGCCCCCGGCGGCGGGGTGGATGTGAATCTGAATCCGCGATTCGCCGTGCGCCTGCAGGCAGATTATTTGATGACCAGATTTTTGGATCTCCGGCAGGACAATCTTCAGTTTTCCGCCGGCCTGGTGGTTCGTTTCGGGCACAAGGACCGCTAAACTCCAACGCTCATCCGTAAAAATTGCGACTTTTTGACGAGCGGCGGAGCCCTGCCAATTTCACGGAACAAAATGGATGAAGAGATTGTTTAGCGATTCGGCTAGTGTGGGATGGGCGAAGATGCCGTCGCGGAGTTTGGTGTAAGGGAGCTTGCCCATCATGGCGACCTGCAGGATGGACATGATTTCTCCTCCTTCGATTCCCAGAACAGCTGCTCCTAGAATCTGATCCGTTTTATCTTCCACCAACACTTTCAGGAATCCGCGGGTTTCGTCGAGTTCGATGGCGCGGGCTACCGCGGACATGGGCATTTTGGCGACGCGGAATTTCTTGTTTTGTTTTTTTGCTTCGGACTCGCTGAGGCCGATGCGGCCGAGTTGAGGATCGATGAAGACGGTGTAGGGCACTTGGCGGCCCTCGATGGTGTCGTTGCCTTTTTCGATGACGTTGGTGCGCAGGATGCGGAAATCATCGTACGAGATGTGCGTGAAGGCCGGACCGCCCTTGATGTCGCCGAGGGCGTAAATTCCCTCTGCGGTGGTTTCCAGTTTTGAATTTACTTTGATAAAACCACGCACGTCCGTGGCGACTTTGGCCGCGGTGAGATTCAGCGCTTCGGTGTTGGGCGGGCGGCCGGTAGCTACGAGCAAGTGCGAGCCTTCGAGCACGAGTGACCGCCCGCTGTCCCGCACCGTCAGCGAAATGTGCGAATTCGACTTAGCGGCGCGTTCCGCTTTGGTGTTTAACAATACTTCGATGCCATCTTGCTTGAGAATATCCGTCACTGCCGCCGCGACGTCAGCGTCTTCCTGACTCAGGAGTTGCGAGCCCGATTGCACGATGGTGACGCGGCTGCCGAAGCGGCGAAACATTTGGCCGAACTCGAGACCGACGTAGCCGCCGCCGAGAACGAGCAAATGTTCCGGCACGGTGTCGAGCTCCATGATCGAGGTGCTGTTGAGGAATGGAACGCTTTGCAGCCCTTCGATCGCAGGCTCGGCGGGCCGGCAACCGGCGTTGATGAAGATTTTGTCAGCGGACAAGTTGCGGATCGTTCCATCTTTGGCGCGCACCGCCAAGGATTTGGGTCCGCTGAAGCTGGCTTCGCCAAAGATCAGCTCGAGGTTGGCGGTTTTTTCCAGTTTGGCCTGGCTGCCGTTTCGGAAACTGTCTACGACATCGCGCTTCCGCTGGCGCACGCGCTCCATGTGGATGCGCAGATCCGCTGATTCCACTCCATAATCCGCGCCGCGGCGCGTCAAGTACGCGACTCGCGCGCTGGCCACCATGGTTTTTGTGGGAGTGCAACCTTCGTTGACACAGGTGCCGCCCACGTGAACTTTCTCAATCAGCGCGGTGCGCATGCCCGCGCCGGCGAGAGCGCCACACAGAGGCGTGCCGCCTTGTCCGGATCCAATCACGATGGCTTGATAGTGTTGCGGGACGTTCATGGAATGCTCCTGGCGTTGCAGAGCATCTTATCGGTGCGCGCGGAGATTGCCAATGTAGCCTGCGGTCGACCTCACTTGGGAGATCTGACCTTTGGATTTGTCTCTGGAGGTAAACTGGTGTCGCTGTGCGGCTAACCGCTACTTTTTCTTGGCTGCTCGCATGCCATCCTTGATGCGCCTACCAGCTTCTCCGGGACCCCGAACATCAATAATGCGAAATTCTTTGCCCGATAATTGGCGGTAATTCACGAAGAAATCTTCCAACTCCTTCACGAATTTCTTGCCCAAATCATCGATGTGCTTCACGTGGGCGTACGTGTGGTTTTGCACTTCGATCGCCACGATACGATCATTGCGCTCCCAGTCTTTCTTCTTTCCCTCTTTGCCCTCGATGACGCCCACTGGACGGCATTTGATCAGGCACCCCGGATAAGCCGGTTCATCCATCAGGACCAAAACATCAACGGGGTCGCCGTCCTCCGCTAGCGTCGAGGGAATGAAGCCGAAGTCGTGCGGGAAGGTCATGCCGGCGGGCAAGACTTTCTTTAGTTCAAAAACCTTCTGCTCGTCGTCGAAGGCGAATTTGTTGCGGCTGCCTTTGGGGGTCTCGATGATGACTTGAATGGTCTTCTGGTCATCCTGATCGTGGGATTGTAGTTTGGTTGGATCAGCGAGACCATTTTTCGGGGCGGTTTTCTTTTTCACGGCTTTTCTCTCCGACTGTTGCGAGCTGTGTTCAGCCAGACTTTCGGTTGGGCGGGTATTCCAGGCGCAGCGCTTCTCACGAAGTCCAAAAAAAGGGAAACCTGGTTACCAAGTTCTTGATGCCGTTTCAGCTTGCAGACCCGGGCGGGGAATTGCCGGATCAGTGTAATGAGCGGACAACTTCGTGGTCGATACAGCGAACACCCGATTCAGTGCACAGGAGAGGCGGAAAGGCAGGCTGGAATTTTTGAAGGCGTAGAGGTGGACATCTCATCGCATAACGTTAATATCATTCCTATAACCCATGAAGCTGATTGCGAAACAGATTCGATTGTCCGCGACGGACTTAAGCAATCATCTCGCTTGCCGCTACGTGACCACACTCGATTTAAACGTGGCACGCCGGCAGCGTAACGCGCCCGAGTGGCGCGCGCCCGATCTGGCGGTGATTCAGGAGCTGGGAGAGCGTCATGAGGCGGCTTATCTGAATTGTTTGCGTGAGCAAGGCAAACTGGTTCTGGATCTGCGCGATATCGCGAGCGAGCCGCGGGCCGTAGCCGCAACTACCGAATCCATGGAGCGCGGCGCCGAGATTATCGCTCAGGGGACGCTGACGAGCGGGCGCTGGTTCGGCCGCCCGGACATTCTGAGAAAAGTCGCGAAGCCCAGTCGCTTCGGCGAGTGGTCCTACGAAGTGTACGACTGCAAACTGGCACGCGAGACCAAAGCCACCACCATTCTGCAACTGGCCTTGTATGCGGCGCTGCTTCGCGAAGCGCAGCAAGTCGAAACGGAATTCATGCACGTGGTTTCTCCCGGCCGCACCTTCGAGCCGGAGAGCTATCGTGTTTCGGAATATGCCGCGTATTACCGCTATGTCCGCGCGCGGTTGGAGAAGGCTTGCGAAAACGGCGAACCGGATCTTTATCCCGAACCTTGTGCGCATTGTGACGTTTGCCGCTGGTTCGGCGAATGCAACGCGCGGCGGCGCGCCGATGATCATCTTTCGCTGGTCGCTGGCATACGCCGGCAACAGCGCGTGCAACTCGAAGACTGGAAAACTGCAACGATGGCGGCCTTGGCGCAGGTGCCGATTCCGTTGAAGGACAAGCCGCGCATTGGTTCGCGAGCGGGTATGGAGCGCGTTCGCGAACAGGCGCGCATACAAGTGCAGGGCCGCCAGGAACATAAATGTTTGCATGAAGCGCTCGCGGTCGTGCCCGGCTCAGGATTTTGCCTGTTGCCTGAACCGGTTGATGGAGACATCTTCGTCGATTTGGAAGGCGATCCCTTCGCCGGAGATGTGGAAGCCGGCGGCGGACAGGA
Source organism: Candidatus Acidiferrum sp. (assembly GCA_036564765.1). Classification (GTDB taxonomy): domain Bacteria; phylum Acidobacteriota; class Terriglobia; order Acidiferrales; family UBA7541; genus Acidiferrum. The sequence goes on from DATCOK010000070.1 coordinate 6,378, forward strand.
ATATTTGTTTGGCTTTGTAGCGAAAGATGCGGAAGGGAAGCGGCGCTACGAGAAGCGCTGGGCACTGAGCAAACCGGAAGAGAAACGCGGATTCGAGTGGCTGATCGACGAGGTGATGGCGCGCTGGGCGAAAAATCCCGGCATGCATGTCTATCATTTCGGGAATTACGAAAAGGATCACCTAAAGAAGCTGGCGGGACGCTACATCACGCGGGAAGACGAGATTGACCGCATGCTGCGTGCGCATTTGCTGGTTGATCTGCACACCGTGACGAAGCAAGCCATACGCGCCAGTGTGGAAGAATATTCGTTGAAGGCGCTTGAGGCGTTATACGGTTTCGAACGGAAAACGTCTCTCGATGAATCGCGGGCGGCTATGCGTTACGTGGAGCACCGGCTGGAATTGGGTTGGGATGAGGAATTGCCGGAGAAATTCCGCGATGCAATGGAAGGGTACAACGCGGAAGATTGCTTCTCGACGGCGGCGATGCGCGACTGGCTCGAAGCGGAGCGCGCGAGGAGCATTGCCGCGGGCGCGTTGATCGAGCGGCCGCCGCTTGAAGCGGGCGATCCGCCCAAGGATCTCGATGAGCGGCAAAAGAGAATCGCCGCGCTGTTCGCGGAGTTGCAAAGCGGAATTCCCCTGGAAGCCGCGGAGCGCACGCCGGAGCAACAAGCCAAGTGGACTCTGGCCAATTTGCTCGATTGGCACCGGCGCGAAAATAAAGCCGGATATTGGGAAGGCTATCGCCTGGAAGAGCTGGACGAAGAAGCGCTTCGCGATGAGCGCGCGGGTCTCGCCGGGATGCAATTTGTGAAGCGCGTTGGAATGGAAGGCCAACTCACCGTGGATCGTTATGCATTCGATCGACAGGAAACCGAAATTCGGTGCGGCGACGACCTCTTTCTGGCCCGAACTCGCGAAAATATTGGTGAAGTTGTGGGCATCGACATAGTGAAGCGCGTGGTCGATATTAAAAAGCCGAAGAAGGCCACGCTTCTTCACCCGTCCTGCGTGTACGCCTGGGACCGGCCATATGGAGCGGATGCGCAGGCGGATGCGCTGTTCCGGCTCGGGGAGTGGGTACGGGACCACGACTTGGACGCGGACGGACCGCACCGTGCTGCGCGGGATTTGCTATTGCGCAAGCCTCCGCGGCTTGAGGCTGGCGAAACACTCGTTCCTCTACCCCTGGAAGAAACCAAAGTAACGGCGTGCCGCATCGCGGCTGCGTTGCGGGAAAGTGTTTTTGCTATTCAGGGGCCGCCGGGAGCGGGAAAAACATTTACCGGCGCCCGCATGATTTGCCGTCTGGTGCAGGCCGGCAAAAAAGTGGGAATTACCGCGCTCAGTCACAAAGTGATTCGCAAACTTCTGGACGAAGTTGTCGAGGCCGCGAGTGAAGATGGCATCTCCGGTGTGCGCTGTATGCAACTCCGGAAATCCGTACCCGAGGACGAAATTTTTCCAGAGATTGCCACCGCCAAGAGTAATGAAGTCGCGTTGCAGGCTCTTAGCTCGGGAAAAGCGAATGTGGTCGGTGGAACTTCCTGGTTGTGGGCCAGGAAAGAAGCTAGTAACACCGTGGATGCGTTGTTTGTCGATGAAGCGGGGCAAATGGCTCTCGCGGATGTCATTGCGGTGGCGCAGTCGGCGAAAAATCTAATTTTGATTGGTGATCCGCAACAACTGCAGCGGCCGTTGCAGGGAAGCCATCCGGAGGGAGCGGAAAAATCGGCGCTCGAACATCTTATCGGCGAACATAAAACAATTTCTCCGGAAATGGGCATGCTATTGCCGGAAACCTGGCGCATGCATCCGGATGTTTGCCGCTACACCTCAGAAATGTTTTACGACGGCAAGCTCGGATCGCGTGAGGTTACGATACCGAGAGTCTTGCATGGGCACTCGTGGCTGACTAAGCCGGGGCTGTACTTTGTTCCGGTGGAGCACGAAGGGAACCGCAACTCATCCGCGGAGGAAATCGACGCGGTCGCAAAGATTGTCGCGAGCTTGATACGTCCCGGCGTTGTGTGGTTTCGTAGCGCGGGAAACAGCCGGCCGGTGAAGTTGCAAGACGTTGTCATCGTGGCCCCGTACAACGCGCAGGTCGCGGACATTCAGACTAGAATTCCCGGCGCATTCGCCGGCACCGTGGATAAATTTCAAGGGCAGGAAGCGCCGGTAGTAATCTATTCGTTGACCACTTCCGCGCCCGAGGACGCCCCACATGGGATGGAGTTTCTTTACAGCTTGAACCGCTTGAACGTGGCTACGTCGCGGGCCATGTCCAACGTAATTCTGGTGGCCAGCCCGCGGTTACTCGAGCCGGAATGCAAAAATCCGCGACAGATGCAGTTGGCCAATGCGCTGTGCCGCTACAGGGAATTGGCGACGGAGGTCAACACGTTGTAGACGACAGCATCCGTGGTGTCGCGTCAATATATAGGAGGTGCATAATGTGCAGAAATATTAAAAATCTTTTTAATTTCGATCCGCCCGTCACCGACGAAGAAGTTCGCGCCGCGTCGCTGCAGTTCGTCCGGAAAATCAGCGGTTTCAATAAACCATCGAAAGCGAACGAACCCGCATTCGAGAAAGCCATCGACGAAGTCACCCGCGCTTCGACGCGCTTCCTGCGCTTGCTCGAAACCAATGCGCCGCCAAAGAATCGCGAAGAGGAAGCGGCCAAATTAAGAGCCCGCTCCGCGGAAAGATTTGGGGCAGCCTCGTAAGCCGGACCAAGGGGGCCCGGATCGCCTATCTACTTTAGAAACCAACGATCCGAAATCACCGCTCACGTTGCAGAGCCCAATTCTAATCGGGACGCGAATCCGGACGCGGTGTTTCCTCCAGAGGGAGCGCGCGAGGCGGGTGTTCCGCGCAATTCCCACATGGCTACGAGCATTCCAGACAACTCTCGGGTGAAGAGTTTCAGCGACTTGCGATTCTCCCACCAGTGCTCGACGTCGAAGTCGCCGTCACGGGCGCTGGCGACGCGTACACTTATCGTCGGCGGGAAAACGCGCTCGAAAATATAGCGCGCGCGCCGGGTGTGGTAATTGGACGTGACCACGATGACGCTGTGCCAGCCGTGCGCGGTGGCGAATTCGGCCAGTGCGTAGGCTTCCTCGCGGGTGTTATCGGCGTCTTGTGGAAAGCGCAGAATCTGCTCTTTAGGCACCCCGCGCTCGATAAGGTCATGCTCCATCAGCTCGGCGATGCCCGCGGTGGGGCGAATGCGGCGCCCGCTGGCCACGATTACCGGAGCGAGCTTCTGGCGATAGAGTTCGGAAGCGCGAGTGGCGCGGTCGGCGAAAAAATTATCGTCGCTGAGCACCAGCAGTGCGTCGGATGGCTGCAAAGAGTCCTCCACTACCCAGGACTCGCCGGCCAGGCGCAGCAGCGGGCGGCGCGCCACATAGAGGGCGGCAACAAAAACGACCAGAAACAACAAACTGATCAGACTACTTAGAATTCCGCCTCGTTGCGGGCCAGGTCTGCGTATTTTTGGTCTGGGCCGCCAGCGGCTGTTCATGAATTGGGATCCAGCAAACGCAGGCGTTCGGCGGCTCGTTCTGGCAACAGCCCGTTGAAATACACTTCCTTGATGCTGTAGGACTTCGAGCGGGTCTCCACAATCGGCAGAATTTCGATGTGCCAGTGAAAGTCTTCGGAAAGCGTCTTCCAGTACCCGGCCAGTTCGCCCTTTTTGCTGCGGGTGTTCGGCGCGGTGTGCACCACCAGATGATAGGCCGGAGCGACTTTTTCCAGCCGCCGCAGCACCCGGCCTAACAACGCCGCAAAGTTGCGGCGGTTCGAATCGGCGTGGGGCTGTTCGAACAGATGGTTGTGGCGGCGGTGCAGCAGCCACACCTCATACGGCACGCGCGAAGCGTAGGGGCACAGCGCATAGTAGTCACCCTGCACGTCCACGATACGAGTGCCTTTCTTTTCTTCCTGGCGCACCACGTCGCAGAAGATGCAGCGCTCGCGCTCCTTGTACCATTCGTGCGCGGCGGTCAGCTCATACTTGATGCGGCGCGGCACAAAAATCGTGGCGGTCACCTGGGAATGCGCGTGGGCCCACTCCTCGCCGGCTTCCGCGCCCTGATTTTTGAAGACGCTCACATATTTGAAGCGCACATCTTTCTTGAGGTCAAAAATGCGCGAGCCCCACGCGGTGAGCACCCGCTCGATCTCTTCGTCGCTGAACTGCGACAAACGGCGGTCGTGCCGCGGGGTCTCGACCACCACTTCGTGCGCGCCGGTGGGACCCATTTTGTCGTAGATGCCTTCGGCCACGCGCCCGGGCTGACCCTCGATGCGGTACAGCGGATCGGGATGCGGCAATACGCGCACCTGGTTGGGCCCGTCCTGCGGAACCACCAGAATGGGCTTGGCGCCGGAATCGGGTTTGTCGAACGGGCAGGCCTGCGGCGAATCGTCGACGGTTTCTTTGTGGCCTTGCACTACCCAGCTTTGCGTGATGGGGTCTCGGCGAATTTCCATGGGGATCTTTGCGTTGGGCTCGACGCTTTCGAGGATTGTCGGCAGGCCGAGTATATCGTTGTTTGGCAGATGCGATGAACACAGCTTTGCCGCGCCTTGCTCTGCGAAGCAATCGCCGGTCCCAAATAAGTCTCCGCGGAGACCGTGTTATGCTCGGCCAAACCCATGGAGCAGGATCACGAATTCATGCAGCAGGCCCTGGCCGAAGCCCGCGAAGCGGCGGCCAGCGGAGAAGTTCCTATCGGCGCGGTGCTGGTGCATGACGGAAAGATTTTAGCGCGCGCGGGTAACCGGACCATCCGGGATTGTGACCCCACGGCTCACGCGGAAATCGTGGTGCTGCGCGAAGCCGCGCGCCTGTTGGGCAATTACCGGCTGGCGGATACCACGCTCTACGTGACCATTGAACCCTGCAGCATGTGCGCCGGGGCCATGCTCCAGGCGCGCATCGCGCGCCTGGTCTACGGAGCCCACGAACCGCGCGGCGGCGCGGTGCAATCCTGCTTCGCGGTGCTCTCTCATCCGGAAGTGAATCATCACGTCGCGGTGACTTCTGGGGTCCTCGCGGACGAGTGCAGCTCGGTCATTCAATCCTTCTTCGCCATGCGCCGCGTCGGCCGCTAGACGCGTCCGGCCAGAAGAGCGGCGACCCGCAAATTGTGTCTTGTCGATTAACAGGCGCGCTTGAATCGAGATTCACTTAACTTTCGCGCGCGCTACACTACATTCGGATGGTGTTCCTC
>DATCOK010000071.1:0-1559 GCA_036564765.1 Candidatus Acidiferrum sp.
GTTCGTATAACACCACGGCGGAGAACAAGCAGGGAACGCTGCACCTGACGCGCAAACTGAACATCGAGACGCTGAGCCTGGAGACGAAGTATTACGGAGCGCTGCGAAAGTTTTTTCAAACGGTGAGGGCCGGAGATGAACAGCAAATCGTGGCATTGCCGGGCGCAACGGCAGCGGCGAACTGAAGTGCGCGGCGCTGCATTTGTGCGAGGTTGGGCGCGAGGTGTCGTTATTGTGCTGTTCTTCGCTGGTGCGTGCGTGTTCGTGCCGCGAGCCTTCGCCGGTGATGCGCCGGGGTGGATGCACAGCCTGGTGAATGCGCCACTGCCGGCGCATGACGATAAGACGGACGCGGTGCTGCTGTATTCGGAATATGTACTCACCATTCAGCCCAACGGGAAGATCAAGGGACAGGAGCGCGCGGCGTACAAGATTTTGCGGGTAGGCGGGAAGAAGTACGGATTGGTGCGGGCGGATTTTGACGCGGACACGCGGGTGACGGCGATGCACGGATGGTGCATCCCGGCGCAGGGCAAGGATTATGAAGTGAAAGAGAAGGATGCGATTGAGACGTCGCTGGGCGTTGAGAATGGCGAGCTGGTGACGGATGTGCGCAGCAAGATTTTGCAGATTCCCGCGGCGGATATCGGGAACATTGTCGGTTACGAAGTGGAGCAGGAGTTGCGGCCATACGTGATGCAGGATGACTGGGTATTTCAGCGGCCGATTCCCACGGCGGAGGCGCGCTACACACTGCAGCTTCCGGCGGGCTGGGAATATAAGGTGGCGTGGGTTAACCATGCGGAGGTCGCGCCTGCGTCGGTGGGAAATAATCAGTGGCAGTGGGTGATCAAGGATATTCCGGCGGTGAAAGCGGAGCACCAGATGCCGCCGTGGCGCGGGATGGCGGAAAAGATGGTGGTGTCGATCGTGCCAGCGGGGGGATCGGGGAACCGAGGATTTCAGAGCTGGAACGACATGGGCAACTGGCAGGACGGGCTGGCGCGCGGACGGCGCGACGTTTCGCCGGAGATCAAGCAGAAGGTGGCGGCGTTGACGGCTGCGGCGACGACGCCGCTGGAGAAGATTCGCGCGGTGGCGGGGTTTACGCAGCGGGAAATCCGTTACGTGGCGATCGAGCTGGGAATCGGCGGCTACCAGCCGCACGCCGCGAAGGACATTTTCGTGCACCGCTACGGGGACTGCAAAGACAAAGCGACGCTGGTGAGCGCGATGCTGGCGGAGCTGGGGGTGCCGTCGTATTACGTGATTATCAATTCGGAGCGCGGGGCGGTGACGGCGACAATGCCGCCGCAGATTGGAATATTCGATCACGCGATACTGGCCATCAAGCTGCCGGAAGGAGTTTCTGATCCCTCACTCGTGGCGTATGTGGAGCATCCGAAGCTGGGGAAGCTGCTGATTTTTGATCCGACGGACGAGATGACGCCGTTCGGGCAATTGCGCGGGGCACTGCAGGCGAATTATGGATTGTTCGTTACGCCGGCGGGCGGAGATTTGCTGGAGTTGCCGCAACTGCCGGCGACACTGAACACCAC
>DATCOK010000072.1:0-1764 GCA_036564765.1 Candidatus Acidiferrum sp.
TCACGCCGGAGATGACCGAGGCGTTCAAGAAGATTGCTACGCTGAAAGCTTCCGTCGCGAAGTTCGAAGAGGAGATGGAGAACCGGCAGAAAGACATCGACCGCATCGTGGAAGATCAGGTGCGGCTGCGGGAGAACATGAAGGCGCTGCGAGGCAGCGCTGAAGAAAAGGCGCTGCTGCAGCGGTACACCCGGCAGTTGGACGAACAGGAGAATCAATTGGAAGCGCTGCGAAAAAATATCAAGGCTACGGAAGCGCAACGGGACGCGGTCAACGACAAGCTTGAAAAGTTGATCGAGGGGTTGGACATCGAATCGTCGCCGATGTGACCGATGCCACGCCAGCCGGCTCTTGCGTTGCGACACCTGAAGAAATAACCTTGGATTACGCGTTGGCACCCAGGCCGCATCTAATGTTCTGCACATCCGGCTGCAAATCGGGTTGGATTGACGATCGACAGAAAGTTGTCTGGGAGAGAGCCATGAGCCATTCTCGTTTTGCCGTCGCGTGTGAGACATTTTTGTTTTCTGGACTGTTGGCCGCCACGGTCACCTTTGCTGGCCCCCCGCGCAAATTTCCGCAGCAGGATAACTCGGTTCCCGAGCCGCAGGCGGCGGATGGCCGCCGGCATGGGTTGCCCCCCGAGGCGTTCGCGGTCGCTCCGGGAACAAGATTTCTTGTGACGCTCGAGCAGGATTTAACCTCCCGGGAGACGCAGGAGAACACGCGGTTCGTCGTGCGCACCGTGGAGGCACTGGAAGCGGGGCGCGGCATCTACCTGCCACCGGGGGCGGAAATTCATGGGCACGTGAGCCGTATCGAATCCGCCGGACAAACTGGGCGAGCGAAAATTTGGCTGACCTTCGACGACATTTACACCAAGTTTGGAAAGCTGCCCATCGTGGCGGAGGTGGTCAACGTGCCCGGGGATCACAGCGTCAAGCCGGCGGCTCGCAATCAGGAAGGGCTGATTGAGGGGCGCAGCAGCACGCAGCAGGATGCTGCGCAAGCGGCCGCGGCCGGAGCTGCGGGCGGCGCCGTACAGGGCGTGAAAGACAAAGATAAAAAAGCCGCAGCCGAGGGTGCCGCGCTGGGCGCGCTGACCGCCTACCTGATCGAGTCTGGCCGCGGCCACGAACTGAATCTGCCGAAGGGCGCCAAACTGGAACTGGAACTCGGGCGGGCTTTGTATCTTTTGAAGGAATAACCGTCACAGACCGTTCCGTTCGTCGTTGCAGCCACGCATTCCGGCGCCCGAACAAATGCCACCTAAACCTTGGCAAGCACTAACGAGCTTGTTAGAGTCGAGGTGTCCCAGTTCAACCGGCTTCTCAGTAGCGCAAATCACGATACCTGGAGAGTTTTGCCCATGGGGGAAGAAGCAAAGGGCGCGGTCCGCGCTCTGGAAACTTTGGAGCGCCGGGACCGCGTTCTGATCGTCGAAGATGAGGACAACGCGCGCAAGGGTTACGAGCAACTGCTGCAGCGTTGGGGCTGCGAGGTGCTGGGAGTCAGCAACGCGGAAGACGCGCTGGCGAAGTTTGCCACTTATCAGCCGGATGCGCTGATCGCCGATGTGGAATTGCCGGGCATGAATGGATTGGACCTGCTGAAGCAGTTGGGCCCGGAGCTGCACGATGTGCCGGCGATCATCATCACCGGGAAGGGCAGCGAGGAACGAGCGGTTGCGGCCATCGAGGCGGGAGCCTTCTGGTACATCGAAAAGCCGCTGAAGGGGCCGGTGCTACGGGCTTTGTTGGATCG
>DATCOK010000073.1:0-1996 GCA_036564765.1 Candidatus Acidiferrum sp.
ACTACATTTGCAGGAATCTCACATCCAGGCAGATAGACATCATTCACGCGGGTGGAAGCGGTCTTCTCCGCAAGCATGGCATCGCGCATCCACAATCGAATCTCATGAGCTTTACGGCTCCGCGACAGCACAATCGCCAGCGCCGTCCCCCAACTCCCCCCGCCCAGTATGGCGATTTTGCTCATTCCGCCTTGTCACTCTTGCTCGCCAAAAATTTTGGCTCGCTACCCTCGACCAGCCGCTGAATATTCGCGTCATGCTTATAAACGATCAGCAGCGCCGCCGCCATCGTGCCAAAAATAATAACCGTCGGTGGCGCATGATGTGGCGCCCACAAAAAATAGATCAGCAGCGGCATGGCCGCGGCGGCCGCAATCGAACCGAGCGAAACATATTTCCAGTACGCGGTGACCAGCGCGAATATTGTCAACGATGCCAGTGCCGCGGGCGCGGACAACGCCAGAAATACTCCCAACGCCGCGGCTACGCCTTTTCCGCCCTTAAAATTCAGCCACACGGGAAAACAATGCCCCGCCAGAACTGCCAGTCCTGCGATCATCATCCACGCCGCGCTATCATGCGAATAACGCCCAGCGATCCACACCGCCAAAAAGCCTTTGGCGGTGTCCAGCACCAACGTCGCGATTCCGGCGGCCGGTCCGGCCACCCGCGCCACATTTGTCGCGCCGATATTTCCGCTGCCGGCCTTACGCACATCCGCGCGCGCAAAAATCTTGGTGATCAAAATGCCCCAGGGAATAGAGCCTAGCAGGTAAGCCGCGGCCACAACGCCGATGAGCGTGATAGGAATTCCCAACATATTCATGCGTCGGCCGCCCGCGCAAACTGGGACGAGGCCACGGTGAAATATTTTGGTCCGCCGGGGCCAAGTCTGCTTTCGATCAGTTGAAATTCCTGCACCCTAAGCGTACCGAATTCGAGGCCTTGTACTTCTTTGGTGACAGCAAGAATGTCTCCGGGAGCGCAGCTGCGCAGGTGATGCTGACGTGACTTGCACCGTGCCAGAGTCAGATGGGGCATGTATTCGCGATCCTGGGACGGAATGCCAAGCGACTGAAGAGACTTATCGACCTGGCCTGCCAGGCCTGCGAGGGAATCGCCATCTTCAATTCTGCCGAAGAGCATGCCAAAGCCCTTCGCATTCCAATACCAGCCCAATCCACGAAAATATAGCTGCACTGGGGAATCACGGTGGACGGCCCGCAATGCCTCGGTGATGTCATGAACTTTTTCCTCACCGACTTCCCCAATGAATTTGAGCGTGACATGAAAATTGTCGGCACGGACCCAACGCATCTGCGATTCCGGCTTCTGAAATCTATTGCGGATTGCGGCCAGTTGCTCGCGCACGGTTCCGGGAATTTCCAACGCGACAAACAAGCGCAACGGTCACTCCTTGCTGAAACGCCCGGCCCGGGAATTCCGCTGGGTTACGTCTCCGCCGTTGTACAGAAAATGCATACGCACCATGTCGAGCGCCACCTGCGAAGCTTGAAATCGAATGGAATCGCGATCGCCCGGCAGAGTTACCCCGCGTTCCACCACTCCGCCGCTGTGCGCCAACGCGATGTGCACGGTTCCCACAGGTTTCTCTTCGGATCCGCCGCCCGGCCCGGCAATCCCCGTAACGCCGACGCCCAACGCGCTTCCCACCCGCCGCCGAATTCCATCGGCCAACGCCAACGCAACTTCCGGACTTACCGCGCCCTTGGCGGCAATCAATTCCGGCGGCACGTCTGCCCAAGCCGTCTTGCGTTCGTTGCTGTAACAAACCACGCCGCCCAGAAAATAACTCGAACTCCCGGCGATACTCGTCAAGCGCTGCGCCAGCAATCCGCCGGTGCAACTCTCCGCCACCGCAATCGTCGTATTGTTCAGCGTCAGCTCGCGCGCCACCACCTCATGCAGCGGCTGTCCGTTCCGCGAAAAAATCCGGTCGGACAACGCGATATCGAATCCCTGCACAATCTCATCC
>DATCOK010000074.1:0-8510 GCA_036564765.1 Candidatus Acidiferrum sp.
GTCGAAGGGGATTGAATTAAGTGGGGATTACTTTCCGTTTATTTGAGCCGCGGCAAGGCTCGAAGCACGCGGACAACTCAGCGCTTCGGGCCTTGCCCATGCACCGGGCGGCTCGCGGAAGCTACTCTCCGATGACCAGAAGCTGAATGGAGCCGTCCACCACCGACGGGCGCGGATGCGCGGTTGGGTCGCCGTTAAACTTCGCGGAGGGCAGATACACTTTGTGCGTAACAGGATCGAGTCCCATGGTCTTGCTGCCCTTGGGAGTTTCGATCTCCTGCACTACGGCGTATTTGCCGGAAGCGTCCGCGTGGATGATGGAAAACTTGCCGGCCCCGGCCGAGGCAAATACGTTGCCGGTGCCTGGGTCAAAGTAAGCTCCGTCGCAATCATCGCCAATTTCCACGCTCTGCCGCACTTTGCCGGTCTTGCTGTCGACCACCATGAGTTTTCCGTCGCAGCTCGAGAATAGAGTGTGCGTTTTGCGGTCCAGCGCGAGACCCGACGGGCCCTCGCAACCTTCCATCGGCCAGGTAGCCTTGAGCTTCTTGCTCGCCGAATCGATCACCGCGATGGAATGGGTATCTTCAAGGTTCACGAACACGTTCCCGCTTTGGTCATAAGCAAAAAATTCCGGCTTGGCATTCAACGGAATGGTCGCGACCACTTGCTTGGTCTTCGCGTCAATCACCGACGTGGACTTGCTTTTGCCATTCTGCACGAAAACGAGATGAGTCGACGGATGATAGAGAATCGAATCCGGATTTTCTCCCGTCGCGATGGTCGATTGCACCTTCAAGGTCTTCAAATCAAAAACCGCCACTTTGGCGGCTCCGCCTTCACTGATGAAGCCGATGCCCAGATCCGGTGCCACCGCCACCCCGTGCACTCCAGGTGTATCGGGAATGTCGCCCACGACCGCGCCGCTTTCGGAATCCAGAACGGAAACGTGCGTCGCTCGCGCGATGTACACGCGGTGCGCCTCGGGATCGGTGGTTACGTAATCCCAGCGGCCGCCGCCCTCCAGCGCAATCTTTTTTTCAATCTTGAATTTGCCGCCGTCCGCCGCGAGCGCAGCCGACGTCAGCGCCACCGCAGCGGTGGCCACCATCAAAGCAGAGTTGCGGAATAGCCGATGCATTTTTCTTGTCCTCGTTTTAAGGCCGTTCAGGCAGTACGCCTGGTGGCCGTGATTTGAAAGGGCGCCAGTGAATCATGCGGGACGAGGCTAGCAGGAGCGCAGCGTTCTGCCTATAAAAGACCGCGAATATGAACGAAAATTAAGACTAAATTAGGGATTGTCGAGCTGAGAATTCGTGGCCATTATTGGTCGTTTTTCCCGCTTCAATCGACGAAGGTAGGGTTGGCCCAGCCATTCCAGCCGGTAACTCTTACCCGCGGAATATATAAATTTTTACTCCGGTCATCGCTCCAAAATGTAACATCCGTGCTATCGGGCCCCTAACCCTCGAAAAGGAACATCCATGACTCTTCCAACCAGCAAGTCCCGGCACGTTCTGTTGATCGCTGTGGTAGCAGTGCTGTTCTGTAGTGTTGCGAAATTCGGCGTGACAGCGCAGGAAAAACATTTTCCGCAAACGGCTGGTGTTGATGATTCCAAGATGGGTCCATATCGCGCGCTTGCGCAGCTAACCTACGCGGCGTCCCAGAAAGGCGACAACGCCCTGGCCGCCAAGTTAGGCCGAATCCTTGAGCGCACTTGGGACAAAGCCGAAGACTACGGTGGTGAAACCGCCCTGTCCAAAACCAACAAAGCCCTCTTCGATGACATAGACAAGTCCATGGATCATTTCATCAGCCCACTCGTCGCGCATCCCGCCGCGACCCCCGATGCAGCCGCCACCAAAGCGGCATTCAATGCCTACATGGAAAAGTTAAAACAAGCAGACTAGCCCCGCGCGACCGAATCCTGCTTCACTTACAGACCAGTGGCGCCATTGCGGTCGCCAGCCCGAGCGACGACTGACGATCCCCGCGATGTTCTCTTACGGCAGAATTTCGTACACGTTGATGTGCGCGTCTTCGATCGTGGCTTCCTTGGCCTGCGGCACCGGCGGCGTGAGAATGATGTGCTTGGGAACTGCAGAATAGAAACGGTTCAGTTCCGGGACCAGAAGCGATGTTTTCGCAATCGCTCCGGTCGGGACCTTTCCGATGCTCTGGTAGTGATCCTTGTCCACCTGCTTGAAGACTTCAATGAAGCCGGTTGTCCCGGTGTAGTAAATGCGGCGTGTTTTCGGTTCCCACTCCACCTCATCCACGCCGCCTTCCGTATCGATCGCATCGATCACTTTGCCGCTGTCCGCATCCATGACCACCAACTTGCCGGGTTTGTAGAGATGCCCGCGCTTCACGCGGCTGCCGATGAACAGGCGCCGGTTCGGTCCGTCGATAGCCACGGCATGCGGCTCGGGCCCGCCGGTGATCGGCCAGGTGGCGATGACCGCTCGCTTCTGGCGGTCGATGACCACCACGTTGCTGGTGTCGCCCATCACCACGTAAAGGTTCGGCGAAGTGGTATCGAGCGCCAACCCCGCAGGATTCTGACCAGTAACGTCAATGCTCCCCACGAACGTTCCGCTCTTCACGTCCACAATTTCTATCGATCCCTTCGGTCCGGCATTCGGTGTGGAGTCCGCGCGGTCGCCAAGATAAAAAAGATGCGTGGCCGGATCGTAGACCCCGTTATCCGGAACTTTTCTCGCATCCTTGGCGAGTTCGTGGCTCGACATCGGAATATTTTTCACCAATTCATAGTTCTCACCGCTGAAGCACTTCAGCGTGGAGTCGCCGTCGTCCACCCAGATCTGATTCACTTCCGGGAGGTAAATGGTCTTGCGCGGATCGCCCCCGAAACCCGTGATGGTGTGAATCACTTTGCCCGCGCGCAGATCGATGACTTCGATAGTTCGCTGATTTTCCCCCGGCAAGAATAACCGCTGGCCCTTGATGTCCACAGCCATGTGGTCGAAGTAGCCTTCCACGTTTGGCAACGGGATGACGTCGATCATTTTCATCGGTGGACTCGATTGCGCGTGGGTGTTTCCTACAGCGAACAGCGCGATGACGCACAATATCAACAGGGCACGCTTCATTCGGAACTCCCAAAATAAGTTTTTAGCAGTTGCGCATCGACGGCGTGATGCAAAGTTCGCGGCTTAACCGCGAAGGTTTGCAGTGTATGCCACCCGGCCGGCCGCAACACTGAAAACAACATTAATTTTGTTTCAGCACTTAAAATTCAAATTTGAGGCGCACAGATACCGAATCTGCATGAAGTTAAATTAATCCTGCCTTCAGGTACGCTGGCACGCACGGGCATAAGCTGCACGTCGCGGTTACACCGTCGATGATGATGAGCTGCGCGAAAGGATAGCCGCTTGAGCGCACACGAACGAGCAGGCTTCACGAGACGCCAATTATTGCGAATGACGAAGTTTGGGGCTGGAGGCGCTGATTCGCTGGCCGGGACCGCCGCGATCCCGGCCAATCCCGAAGGCGCGGCCGAAAAAATTGGTCCGATCATGAAAACGCTTAGCGTGTATATGAGCGAGGCCGCCGGAAAAGCATTACCCGAAGAAGTTGCCGAAAAAACCAAACGCCACACGCTGGACACACTGGCCGCCATGATTTCCGGCGCGGAGCTCCCGCCCGGCCGAGCCGCGTTGAAGTTCGCCAGAGAGTACGGCGGAAGAGAAGTGGCCACCGTGGTGGCATCGAATCTACTTTGTGGCCCGATCGAAGCCGCGATGACCAACGCTATGCTGGCGCACGCCGATGAAACCGACGATTCGCACCCCGGCTCCCAGTCGCATCCCGGTTGCGCCGTGATTCCCGCTGCTCTCGCCGCCGGAGAACAATTTGGCATCAGCGGAGACCACTTTTTGCGTGCCATCGCGTTGGGCTATGACGTTGGCACGCGCTTCACCATCATTGCCGGGGAACGCTACGAACTGGAAACCCATCGCAGCACCCATAGCATTGCTCCGCTTTTTGGCGCCGCCGCCGCTGCCGGTTGTGCCGCTGATTTGAACCCCTCGCAGATGCGGCTGCTCATCGGCTACACCGCGCAACAATGCTCCGGTCTAACCGCGTGGCGGCGCGACAGCGAGCACGTGCAAAAAGCCTTCGCCTTTGGCGGCATGACTGCGCGCAGCGGTGTCACCGCTGCCTTGCTGGTGCGCAGCGGATGGACCGGTGTCGAAGACATCCTCACCGGCACGGATAATTTTTTTCAGGCTTTCGAACCGGGCGTTGATCCCGCGGGCGTCGTGGACAAACTCGGCGAGCGTTTTGAAATCATGCGCACCAACATCAAAAAGTGGAGCGTGGGCTCACCGATTCAAGCGGCGCTCGACGGCATTGAGGCGCTGCGCGCCGAGCATCCCTTTTCGCCGGACCAGGTGCAGCAAGTTACCGTGCGGCTCGCCACCGATGAAGCCAACATCGTCAACAATCGCGAAATTCCCGGCATCAGCCTGCAACACATGGTTGCCGTAATGCTGCTAGACAAGACCATCACCTTCCGATCGGCGCATGACGACGCCCGTATGAAAGACCCGGAAGTGCTGCGCCAGCGAGCCAAAGTACATCTGGTAAAGGACGAAGAGTTGCAGAATCTCATGCCGCTGCGCGTTGCCATCGTCGACATCCAGCTAACCGATGGCACAAAACTTACCAGGCGCGTCGATAACGTGCGCGGCACGCCGGAAAATCCCATGACGCGGACAGAAGTGGTTGCTAAGGCCAGGGATTTGATCGCGCCGGTGATGGGCGAGGCAGTGACCGGCAAGCTTCTCGAACAGGTGATGAATCTCGAGAAAATTAAAAATATCGGCGAATTGCGGCCGTTATTGCAGCGCGGGTGATTCCGCTCTAAATCGCGGTTGCACGGTTGAGCGTAGAGCTGGAGCCAAATCCATAAAACGAAACGGAGCAGTGATGCCCAGCAACAAAAACAATCAGCAGCCCACAGCGAATGCAGGGGTGACCCTCTCGCGCAGAACTTTGTTCGAACTCGCGGGCCTGGCCGTGGCCTCCGCCGCTATTCCGTCGGGCATGGCGTTAGCCGGCGGTCCACCGCTCCTTGGCGCGCCTGCCGCTGCGTCGCCCACAGATTCCGTCAGCCCGGTCATGAATACGCTTAGCACGTACATGAGCGAAGCGGCCGGCAAACCGCTGCCCGAAGAAGTTGCGGAAAAAGCGCAACAACATGTCCTGGATACCTTCGCGGCCATGATTTCTGGATCGGAGTTGCCCCCGGGCCGCTCCGCGCTGGTTTTTGCGAAATCCTACGGCGGCAGGGAAGTAGCGACCGTGGTAGCCTCCAATTTATTATGCGGGCCGATCGAAGCCGCCATGGTAAACGGCGTGATGGCGCACTCCGACGAGACCGACGATTCGAACGGCCCGTCTCATTCACACCCGGGTTGCGCGGTGGTCCCGGCGGCGCTCGCGGCAGGAGAGCGTTTTGAAATTGGCGGCCAGCAATTTCTTCGCGCGGTAACCCTCGGCTACGACGTCGGGAGCCGCTTCACCATCGCGCTGGGTGGCCAGAAATATGAGAACGAAAGCCACTTCAGCACTCACAGTATCGCCACAATTTTTGGAGCCGCCGCAGCCGCCGGTTGTGCGGCCAGCTTAAACGCGCATCAAATGCGCGTGCTGATCGGTTACGCCGCGCAGCAGTGCTCCGGTCTCACGTCCTGGCGGCGCGACAGCGAACACCTGCAAAAGGCTTTCGTCTTTGCCGGCATGACCGCGCGCAGCGGCGTCACTTCCGCGCTGGTGGTGCAATCCGGTTGGACCGGAGTCGAAGACATCTTGTCCGGCACCGACAATTTCTTCGAAGCCTTCAATCCCAAGGCCGATCCGAACGTCCTCATCGACAAGCTGGGCGAGCGTTACGAGGTCGCCCGCACCGACATCAAGAAGTGGACGGTCGGCTCTCCCATTCAAGCGGTGCTCGACGCCATGGTGATCTTGCTCGAGCGCCACCACTACGAAGCCTCGCAGGTGAAACAGGTCGCCGTGCATCTCGCGCCGCCTGAAGCCGTGACCGTCAATAACCGCGACATCGCAGACATCTGCGTGCAGCACATGACTGCGGTCATGCTGCTCGATAGAACCGTGACGTTCCATTCCGCGCACGATCAGGCGCGCATGAGAGATCCCGCCATTCTGCGCGAGCGCGCCAAAGTGCAGCTCGTTCCCGACGAAGCTCTATCTAAATTTCTGCCGACACGCGCCGCCAAAGTCGAAATTACCCTAGAGAATGGCCAGCAGTTGAGCGAAGAAGTCGACGCCGTGCGCGGCACCTCGAAAAATCCTATGGGCCACGACGAAGTCATCGCCAAAGTCCGCGACCTGGTTACGCCCGTACTCGGCGACCCTAAGTGTTCCGCGCTGATCGATAAGATGATGAAAATTGACGCCGTGAAAGACCTTCGCGAACTGCGGCCGTCGTTGCAGCGGACCTGACGAGACTCAAAGCTTTTGCGGTTCCAGCAGCGGAGGAACAATGGCGGCTTGGGGCCAGACGACCGGCTTTACGGGGCCAACGATAAAGATCCAGGACGACGCCCCCATTAGTGCGACCGCCGTCACAATCGCGAACGGCCAGTAGAAGTGACCGGTGCGTTCCAGCACCACGCCGGTGAGTGTCGGCCCAATGATGCCCGACAGATTCCCCACAAAATTCTGCAGTCCCGTCCATCGGCCCGCCGCATAAGGGCCGGCAAGCGTCTGCGTAATCGCCCAGACGTTCGACGAACCAATGCTTTGGCACATGATCCCCAGTGCCAACAGTACAACGCTGATCGGTGTAGGGCTTAACGCCGCGCATAACAAGAAAATTCCCGACCCAGTCATGCCGCCGGCCACAAATGTTTTGCGCACCTGCGTTGGTGTGGCGCCCGCCTTGATCCAGCGGTCGGAGAGCCCGCCGGACAGCACCGCCATGCAGGCGCCCAGAATATAGGCTGCGCCGCCAATCTTGGCCATCGAAACCAAGGACAGGTGCCGTTCGTTCACCAGGTAGTACGGCAGCCAGGTCAGCAGAAAATAGCTCACATAGTTATATCCAAAGTGGCCGAAGCACGTGCCCCACGCGGATCGTTGCCGAAAGAGCGCTCCAAAGCTGGGAACGGCACCCTTGTCGCGGTGGATGGCGGCACTCTCGTCGGGCATCCACTTGAGCCAGGGAATCAACCACAGCATGCTTAGCCCGCCCAACCCGATAAAAAAGGCCCGCCAGCCGAATCTGGAGATCAATAACCCGCCGGCCAACAACCCGAACCCCGGGCCCAGCGCGAGCACCGCCGATACAATCGAGTTCGCTGTGCCGCGATGTTCCTCGCTGTAATGCAGAGCAATGATTTTCGAATACGACGGATACGCCACCGATTCGCCCACGCCCAACAAGAGACGTAGCGCCAGCATCAGAAAAAATCCATGCACTACCCCCATGCTGATGGTTGCCAGCGACCAAAGAAAAAATCCGCCCGCAAAAACCCAATTCACATTCAGCTTATCCACCAGCCAGCCGGACACCAGTTGCAGCATCGCGTAGGACCAGAAAAATGACGACAGCAGGTATCCCAACTGCGAAGGAGAAATACGGAGTTCATCTTTTAATGTTGGCGCGGCAATCGACAGGTTCGAACGGTCGATGTAACTGATAAACACGGAGAGGCCCAGCAGAATCAAAACTCGCCACAGCGCCGCAGTGAGTGGTTTATTGGAGCGCTGTTCGTTACTCATTTCTGCATCCGCGACTCTCTCGCGTTTCTCCGGCCGCACACGGAATACGGTGCCGTAAAGGAACGCAATTGTGGTAATCCCTGCGTCCGGCTACCATCGAACAAGTCTTTCGAATCTCACTGCAAAGCGCGTCAGAGCGTAACAGTTTTGACCCAGGCGGAGGGCGAACATCTCGCGCCTTAACCATATTTAATTCCCGGTTCAGGTCCGGCTTGAAGTTTCCAACTAGACTTGGCGCCTCATCGCAGTTATTTTCCAAGGACTCCATGCTCTCCCCATCCAGCGAATTGTCCGGCAGCACTCTGCCCCACAAAGGCCGCGGCTACGCCATCGCCGCGGGAATTCTTGGCTGGACGCTCGATGCCTTCGATTTTTTTGTAGTGGTTTTTATGGTCGACAACCTGGCCACCCATTTCCAGGTGGGGAAAAGTTCCATCGTTTTGAGCATCGGCGCCACTTTGGCGATGCGGCCGGTAGGCGCGCTGATTTTCGGAACGCTTGCGGATCGTTACGGCCGCCGCCGCCCGCTCATGGCCGTCGTCGCCTACTTCTCATTGATCGAGGTTCTCAGCGGACTCGCGCCCAGCTACTCTATATTTCTCATTTTGCGTTTGTTGTACGGCATTGGTATGGGCGGCTTTTGGGGAGTCGGCGCATCGCTCACGCTCGAAAGCGCTCCCGGGCGCTGGCGCGGCCTGTTCTCCGGCTTGCTGCAAGGCGGTTACCCG
>DATCOK010000075.1:0-4753 GCA_036564765.1 Candidatus Acidiferrum sp.
GCATGATCCTCGCCGGGCTCGTCACTGGCGCGAGGCGCGGCATCCTGTACATCCGCCACGAGTACCACGAGCAGGAAGAGATTCTTCGCACCGAAATCGCTCGCTGCTATGCGCAAGGGTTGCTCGGCAAAAATATTCTGGGGAGTGCGCTCGTTTTCGATCTGGAAGTGTTTGTCAGCCCCGGTGGCTATATCTGCGGCGAAGAAAGCGCGCTGCTCGAAGCCATCGAAGGCCGCCGCGCCGAACCGCGCAACAAGCCGCCTTTTCCCGTGCAAGCCGGACTGTGGCAGAAGCCCACGGTGCTCAATAATGTCGAGACCTTCGCCAACGTCCCGCAGATTCTCGCGCGCGGCACGGAGTGGTTCAAATCCCAGGGCCAGGGCGGTTCGCGTGGGTTGAAATTTGTGGGTGTCAGCGGCCACGTCGTCAACCCGGGAATTTTCGAGGTGTCCTCCGGCATTCCCCTGCGAGAGGTTCTGTTCACCTACGCCGGCGGGATCCGCGGCGGCCGGGGCTTGAAAGCCTTCGCGCCTTCAGGGCCGTCGTCCGGATATTTGCCCGCGTCGATGGTGGATGTGCGCCTCGATTTCAAAGCGCTCGCCGATGCCGGCTCCATGCTCGGTTCGGGTGCGATCGTCGTGTGCGACGACACCACCTGCATGCTGGACATGGCCCTTAACGCCGTGCGCTTTTATCGCAACGAATCCTGCGGTAAATGCGTGCCTTGCCGCGTGGGCTCGCAAAAAATGGTTGACCTGCTCGCGCGTTGGACGCAAGGCGCGCTGCCCGAAGCGCAATATCGCAGCGATCTGGCACTGCTCGACGAACTTTCGCAAGCTATGAGCCTCACTTCCATCTGCGGTCTCGGCCAGATCGTTCCCGCGCCGATTCAGTCGGTACTCAAACATTTCCGCGCAGAGGTCGACGCGCACGTGTTGCACGGCCAGTGCCCCAGCGGGATTTGCTTCACCACTGCGGCGCGTTCCACCGAGACGCAACGCGTCGGGATTCGCCCGTGAGCGCGCGAAGAAATTCATGAACTAGCGCATGGCCACCACCGTCGCACCTCCGGGACTTATCACCATCACTGTAGATGGCCGTGCTGTGTCCGTGCCCGCCGGCACCAGCGTCTTCGATGCCGCGCGCATGAACGGCATCGCCATTCCCACCCTGTGCCATCTGCAAAATGAAACGCCCGTAGGCGTATGCCGCCTGTGCGTGGTCGACACCGGCGCGCGGGTGCTCACCGCGTCCTGCGTGCGACCCGTCGAGCCGGGCATGAACGTGGGAACGCAGTCGCCCAAAGTTCTGAACGCCCGCAAAACTCTTCTCGAATTGCTGATGGCCGACCATCCGTCGCCGTGCGCGCGCCAGGAAAACTCCGGGGACTGCGAACTGGAAACGCTCGCCAAAAATGCCGGCGTCGCGCAACCACGCTTCGCCAGGCGTACCGTCGCGCGGGGAGTGGACGACTCCTCGTTAGCGATTGCCGTCGATCACGACGCGTGCATTCTGTGCGACCGCTGCATTCGCGGCTGTGATGAAATCAAAAATAATTTTGTGTTAGGACGAATGGGCAAAGGTTACTCCGCGGGCATCGCCTTCGATTTGAACGCGCCCATGGGCAACTCCACCTGTATTTCCTGCGGCGAATGCATGGTCTCGTGTCCGACGGGCGCGCTCACCAATAAAGGTGCAGCCGGAACGTCCATCGCGCCAACGCCCGGAGGCCGCGAATTTGAAGCCGAGGAGTTGCTGCAAATCCCCGTCTTCAAGGGCGTCTCCGGCACTTTTCTTGAATTGAATCGCGGCGCGATTGTTAAACGCGTGTTTCGCAAGGGCGAAATTATTTGTCGCGAAGGCGAATTCGGTTCCACCGCGTTTTATATCGTCGAAGGAACCGCACGGGTCTCTATCTCCACGCCCATCGCCCACGTAAAAACGCACGGGGGTGCCAAAGGATTTTTCAAGCGCCTGACCAGCACGCTGGTCGACCGCCGCGAAGACGTGCGTGAAGAGGAGACGCGCGACCGCACCATCCCTATCGACGCTTCCGTCGATCTCAACTATGGAGATCCGGTGGCCATGCTCGGTCCGGGTGATCTCTTCGGCGAAATGACCTGCCTCAGTTTTTATCCGCGCTCTGCCACGGTGCGCGCGGAGTCCGATGTCGTGGCCTACGAGATGTTGCGCAACGTGCTCGACATCATGATGAAGAACAAAACCTTTCGCGCCCAGATCGACGCGCACTACCGCGAACGCGCGCTCGAGAATCATCTGCGTGGCGTGCCCATGCTCGCCAGCCTCTCGCCAGAGTTTATCGAGCACCTCAAGCAAAGCGTGGAGTTGCAGCGCTTCGCGCCCGGCGAAGTGATCGCCCGGCAAGGCGATCCAGCCGACGCCTTCTACCTGGTGCGTATCGGTTTCGTGAAAATCTCGGAAAATTATCCCGGCGGTGAAATGGTGCTCGCCTATCTTTCGCGTGGTGATTATTTCGGCGAGATCGGGTTACTCGGCGGCGGCGTGCGCACCGCGATGTGCACCGCGCTCGACCACGTCGAAGTAGTGCGTATCGCTGGCGACGATTTTCGCCAGATGGTGGAACTTTTCCCCGCCGTCCGAAAAGGTTTGGAAGCAGTCGCGACCGAGCGCCGCCTCGCCAACGAACAGCGTCTCAAAACCGTGCACAGTGTTCCGCTCGATCAATTTCTCTCGCAGGGATTGATGGAAGCGCAAAGCCTGCTCGTCCTTGATCTGCAGAAGTGCACGCGCTGCGACGCTTGTGTCAACGCCTGCGCCGACGCGCACGACGGCGTGACGCGCCTGGTGCGCGATGGCTTGCGCTTTGAGCAATACCTCATCGCCACCAGCTGCCGTCAGTGCCGCGACCCCTTGTGCATGGTGGGCTGCCCAGTAGGCTCTATTCGCCGGCGCAATTCGCTCGAAGTGATCATCGAGGATTGGTGCATCGGCTGTGGCCTGTGCGCACGCAATTGCCCGTACGGAAATATCAACCTCCATCCGTTCCAGGTGATAAGTGAAGACCCCGAGCATCCCGGGCGCAGCAAAGCGGTCGTCAAACAAAAAGCTACCTCCTGCGATCTGTGCACCAATCTCGAGGAACCCAGTTGCGTCTACGCCTGTCCGCACGATGCCGCGCACCGCGTCGATCCCAAAACATTTTTTGCTGACGCCATCGGCCAGTCATCTACGTTTTGATGGAGCGCCCGACTCATGCGCATTGACGCCACGCAACAGCGTTGGGCCATCACTTCCGCGACCATTTTTGCCGCTGGACTTGTTTCCTACATTTTCTACGCGCGCAATTCCGTGCAAGGCCCGCGCGGCGGTAGCCCTGTTGGCCTGACGTTCGGTGTGCTGGGATTTGCGTTCATGCTCTTCGCCGCCGCGCTTGGTGCGCGTAAGCGCGTTCCGGTCTGGCGGCTCGGACGTGCGCAGGCCTGGATGCGGGGTCACCTCTGGCTGGGAACTCTCAGCCTGCCGATTATTTTGTTTCACGGTGGGTTTCGTTTCGGGGGCACGCTCACGCGGCTGCTCATGTGGCTGCTGATTTTCACCGTGGTCAGCGGAATCTGCGGCGCCGCGCTGCAACACTACATTCCGCGGGCCATGACCGCGGACGTGCCGCTCGAAACCATCTACGACGAAATTGGCCACGTGCGCAATCTCCTGCTCGACGAAGCCGACCGCGCCATGGAAGGTCTGTGCGGCGTGCTCGGTGTCCCCAAAACTTCGGCACAGGAAATTCAACGCGCCGGCGGATTCACCGCCTTGCGTCCCATCGCCGTCGGCGCAAATAGTGTTGCGGCCGTGGCCGCCGCTCCGGAAATTCTGCTGTTGACCGATGAAGAGAGCGCCCCGCTTCGTCGTTTTTATCTCAACGAGGTTCGCCCATTTCTGGAGCGCCCCGCGGAGCGCCGCCCGTTGGTCTCCGACGCCGGCAAAGCGCAACTTGGTTTTGCGGGTCTGCGCACTCTGCTTCCCGCGCGCGCCCACGCGACGGTCGACGATTTGCAGGATATTTGCGACGAAGCGCGCCAGTTGCAAAAACAGCAGCGCCTGCACCGTTGGCTACATCTTTGGCTGCTCGTGCACATTCCCATTTCTCTCGCGCTCCTCGTGTTGGGTGCGGTGCATGCAGTGATGGCATTGAAGTATTGAATTCAGAGAGCTGACACGCAGTTGTCGAATGTGACCGGCAGATAAACGTGGCTAGAACTCGCACCACCAAAAAACTTGCGCAGCGCATTGACCTCAACTATTTCAAGAGGTCGACGCCGCTCAAGCGCGCGCGTCTATGGTTGAGCGTCTTCGTTCCACTGCTAGCCGTGGTGTGGATTTCCTGGCACGCGTTTCACAAAGACGCGCGTGTTTACAGCAGCGGCCGCATGTCCGCGGCGCATGCCGTCCTCGAAAAAGAGTGCGCCTCCTGCCACGTTCAAAAAGCTTCCGCCTTCTCCGCCAAGGCCGACAATCAGGCCTGCCTCGCGTGCCACGACGGCCCCATTCATCACGCCGATCAGACCGCCGCCCCCGATTGCGCCACCTGCCACACCGAACATCGCGGCCGCATCAACATTGCCGCAGTAAGCCAGAAATCCTGCGTGGAATGTCACGCCAATCTGCAAGCCAGCCGCGGCGCATCGCGCTTTGCCGCGCACATCGCGACCTTTGCGGACGGCCATCCGGAATTTGCGGTGTTGCGCGAAGATCGCCGCGATCCTTCTACCAT
>DATCOK010000076.1:0-5047 GCA_036564765.1 Candidatus Acidiferrum sp.
GGAGTGGGTCGTCGTTGGAGATATTCCCAGCGCATATCTTCCGCTGGAAGACTGTCCATCGAGCAAAGCGGTTTTTCATACCTACCTAGAGGGCATGGGGCGCTGGGTTGCTCTCGCTCGCGAAGGGCGGGAAGCTGGCCCGGCCGATGGCATTCCACCGGTGAACGTGCCGGCAACTCCTGAGTGGGCCGAAGATTTGGATGGAAGGCTGCGGCTTTTGAAAAAATTGCTGCAACCTCACTTTGAGGATGGAACGGAGAAATGATGCGAAGGCCGATGCCGCTCGTGGCGTGCTTGTTGATTGCGTTTGTTGCGGTGGGTTGTTCCAAGCCAACGAAGGATGGGGCTGATCTGGTGGTTCGTCACGCCAATATTCACACCATGGATGACAAAAATCCGCGGGCTACGGCGCTGGCGGTGCGTGGCGAGAAGATTTTATGGGTGGGCGATGATCGCGACGCACAGCGTTATATAGTGGCGCAGACGCGCGTGGTGGACGCCGGCGGCCGCCTGCTCTTGCCCGGTTTCATCGACAGCCATTTTCACGTGAGCCTGGGCAACGACCCCGACGTCGCGCGCATTACCGGCAATTCGCTGAAAGAAATTCAGCAGCAAGTCAAAGCCTACGCGGACAAGCGTCCGGATTTGAAGTGGATTGAGATGGATGGCTGGAACTATTCGGCGTTTCCTGATGGTTCGCTGCCCACCGCGCGCGACTTGGCCGGACTGACCGGCGGGCGCCCCGCGTTTCTCGTCGCTTATGACTACCACACCATCTGGATGAACAAGGAAGCGTTGCAGGCCTTTGGCATCAGCAAGACAACCAAGTCCGTCAAATTTGCTGAAGACGTGTTGCACGACAAAAAAACTGGCGAGCCTACCGGCATCGTGGTGGGCTTCGGCAGCACTGGCCTATCCGCCGAAGCCGAGGAGCAACTCAGCAAAATTCTGCCGTCGCATGCACACGACAGCGCGCCGGCGCGTGTCGAGCAACTGTTGCAGCGCGCTGCACGCGCGGGCATCACCACGGTAATCGATCCGCAAACCTATCCCGAAACCGTGCCGCTCTACGCCCAACTCGAGAAAGAAGGACGCCTGCCGCAGCGCCTGCAGGTCGCGCTGTTTCACCGCCGGGGCAGCAGCGACGCGGTCATCGACGGCTTCGCGCAGATGCGCCAGCAATACAATGACGACCGCTTTCGCGTGGCCGCCGTGAAGCTGTACATCGATGACGTGATCGAGCCGCACACCGCGGCCATGCTTGAACCCTACGCCGACCGCCCAGACACTCGCGGCTCGCTCGATTATCCCGTCGCGGAATTCAACGCGGTGGTCGCCAAGCTGGACAAGCGCGGCTTCCAGATTTTCACCCACGCCACCGGCGACCGCGGCATCCGTACCGCGCTCGACGCTTACGAAAACGCCCGCAAGGTGAACGGAGCGCGCGATTCGCGCCACGAAATTGTCCATGATGAATGTTTGTCCGAGCAGGACATTCCGCGTTTCAAGGCTTTAGGCGTGACCGCTTGCATGCAACCGCGCCATTGCGCGCCGGATATTACCGGACAGTGGGCCAAAGCCGTCGGTCCAAAGCGGTGGAAATATGCCTGGGCCTTTCGCAGCTTGCGCGATTCGGGCGCTACGCTGGCGTTTGCCAGCGACTGGAACGTCGCGGAAATGGAGCCGGAGATCGGCATCTACACCGCGCTGACCCGCAAGGGTCTCGATGGCAAACCCGAAGGCGGCTGGATTCCCGAGCAGACCATCGACATCGAAACCGCCGTGAAGGGCTACACCATCACCGGTGCGTGGGCCAACTTCGTGGAAGGAAACCGCGGCTCGCTGGTCGCCGGAAAATACGGGGACATGGTCCTACTGTCGGGCGACATCTTCGCCATGCCTCCGGGCAAAATCAAAGATGTAAACGTAGTCTGGACAGTAGTAGGCGGCAAAGAAGCCTACCGGGCCTTCTGACACACGCCGCACTAAATTGGACCGCTCGCGCCGTCACGGGCGAAAGGAAATTGCCATTGTCCGGTATATTGTCCTCAACAGTTCGTGTCCAATGAGGCGCGCGTTGCCATCACAAAAAGAAACCGAGAATAAAGCCGCGACCCTACAGCGCTTTAAGGTCGCGGTAGTACAGGCCGCTTCAGTGGCCTTCGAGCGCGAGCAAACACTCGCGAAGGTCGGCCGGCTCGCCCGCGAAGCCGCGTCGCAGGGCGCCAAGCTGGTCTTGTTCCCAGAGGCCTTTGTGTCCGCGTATCCGCGAGGGCTCGATTTCGGCGCAGTGGTCGGCTCCCGGACCGACAAGGGACGCGAAGATTTTCGCCGCTACTGGGAAAGCAGCGTACAAATTCCCGGGCCAGCCATGGAAAGCCTGGGCACAACGGCGCGCGACAATCGTATTTTTCTGATTGTCGGCGTCGTCGAGCGCGATGGCGACACGCTGTACTGCACGGTGGTTTTTTTTGCTCCGGATGGAACCTATCTCGGGAAGCATCGCAAAGTTATGCCCACTGCTTCCGAGCGGCTTGTATGGGGATTCGGCGACGGCTCCACGTTGCCGGTCTTCGGCACGCCGCTGGGCAAATTGGGCGCGGTGATCTGCTGGGAAAATTATCTGCCGCTATTGCGTGCTGCTATGTACGCCAAGGGCATTGAGATTTACTGCGCGCCCACAGCCGACGCCCGCGATTCGTGGATCGCCTCCGTGCGCCACATCGCCGTGGAAGGGCGCTGCTTCGTGCTTTCCTGCAATCAGTTCAACCGCCGTCGCGACTTCCCCACCGATTACGAATCGCAAGCCGGCGCCGACCCCGAAGCCGTCATCACCCGTGGCGGCAGCTGCATCATCGACCCTTTCGGCAATTTTCTGGCCGGACCGAATTTCGACGGCGAAGCCATTCTCGTTGCGGAACTCGATCGCGCCCAAATTATCCGCGGTAAATATGATCTCGACGTGGTCGGCCACTACGCCCGTCCGGACATCTTTCAGCTCCACGTCGACGAGCGTCCCAAGCAACCGGTAACGATACGCTCGGAACAAAACGATAGCTGACCCCAATGCCAGGTCGCACGGCTTAGGCCGCAAAGCTGCAAATCTTCGTTAAGTAGAGGCGAACGACCAGGAGGATTTTTCGCTGTGGCCCCGGGATCAGGCGAACTTAAACCGGCGCTTTGTCTCGGAGGCCGGTGTAGAGGTAGCCGGAACCTTTGCACTGCGAACACTCTTTGTTACGGAAATAGCCGGTGGCTTCGCATTGCGTGCATTCCATCCAATCGGAGGGTTTCGCAGCGATGGCGTTGGTTCCGGCGCAGCGCACCGCACCCACGGTTTTGCTGCACCGCGCGTTGGCCACGCGCATGTTGTAACCAGCGCCGCCGCATTCTGTGCAGCTGGTAACTGGCAGGTCTCGCTTCATATACTGATGATACGCGCCCGCGCTGTATTCGCCTACTCCACGCAGCCTTCCACGCGGTCGCGACCAGCGTTCCTTTCGAGAAGGAAGAAAATGTCAGTTGGTGAAACGCTTTGGAGCCAAAGCGATGCTCGCATCGGAATTCGCATCGCACTCTTCCTGCTGTGCTATCCGCAACTGCAAACGTTGCAGTATGGAAGTCACGCGCCCATAGGCCAATACCTTGCCAATGGCTTTGCGTCCCTCAAGACTATCCGCCGGCTCGGCTTCCAGGTCCGCTAAAGCCTCCTGGCAGTGCGCCAGAATTTCGTGCATTGGCTCCTTCCAGTAACAGAGTCATTTCGTCACGCTCTGTGACGCCGTCGTCGATCGTTGGACATAACATCGGGGCGCTGTGCATCAAAAAATTGCTCCACATCGTGACGTGCTCGTCCAGCAAATCAGCATACGCCGCGTTTAAATCCGCAAGGTCCCGCTTGGCGCTGCGGCGGTGTCGGCCGCCACGCATGTGTGGAAAAACGGAGGTCAGAAACGGGTACGTCTGGTGGGACCAGTAGTCTCGCATAACGACTCCCCGGCGGATGGAGTAGCAGCCCTGAAACAGCCGTTGATCTGGCGAACCTGCCCAGACCGCTTGCGGATAAGGACCGTTAAGGCAGTCGCCTCTAAAGTAGATTCACAGGCACCTCTGTAGCACCGAACTGGTTTCGGTCGGTGATGACGCTGCAAAGCTTCCGTAAAGCTTGCAGGCCGGCGTAGTCACCACAATTCTGTCAGGGCCGGATAATGTTGTTCCTCACCGCAAAACGCACCAAGTGGCCGATGGATCGAACCTGCAATTTCATCATCACCCGCGCGCGATACGTCTCGGCCGTTCGTACGGTAATCTTCATCTCGCCAGCCACGTCCTTGTTGCTCTTGCAATCAGCCAACAACTTAAAAACTTGAAGCTCCCTGTTGGAAAGCGATCGCAGCTGAGGGGCAGGCTGGTCGGAACTTTTCACCACGCGTTCATCCACATATCGCCTCAGCGGTACATCCGCGGGATAATAACGCGGCGCCACTTGCGCAATGCTCCTGGTCTGCGCAATGGCCAGATCGAGCAGTTGCAGGGTCTTAGGAAGCGACTCCATACCGCCGCTAAACGCGCTGTAATCGATTTCAAAGCATTGCAGCTGGGCCTTCAAAACCGCGCTAACTCGCCGTAAATTTTTCAGCACCTGGCGGAGCGAAGCGTGCAACTTACGATAATCGGTCAACTCCACGACCAGCGCGGCGACGCGCGTGACACGCTGCTGCTCGTCCCGGATCGGCAGATAACTTCCTACCCAGTGCCCGGTTTCGAGCCTTCCGGGCAACTTCGCAGTGAGCCCCAGGTTCGCAATAGGCTCACCCATCTCCAGCACTTGCCGTATGCAATTCTCAATCTTGAAGGCGGACGAGCCCAGGACGTAGTTCAATTTCCTTCCGATATGCGATGCCGCGGGAAAACCATTCATGGCCGCCAACGCTAAGTTGACGGCTTCAAAACCAAGCTGCGAATCCAAGATCGCCACACCCACAACCGGTGAACTAAACAGCGCCGGCAACAGCCGGTCCCACTTCAGCTGCCCATTGGGAAATTC
>DATCOK010000077.1:0-5437 GCA_036564765.1 Candidatus Acidiferrum sp.
CTTCTGGGACTTCGCGGCCAGGCCAAGAGCCGCATTTTGCGCGGCCTGATCAATCTCCTCGACGCCGAAATTCCCGTGGTCGTCGGCTGTGAGATCAATGACGACCCGCTCAAGCCGATCTGCCGGGCCTGCCGCGAAAAAATCGCGGCGGAAGGCGACAATACCCCGATTGCCTGGATGCCCCGCGACAGCCGCTACGTGGAAAAGCTCGCAACGCCCGACGTGACCATGGCCGATATCATCGGCGACGTCGATCCTATTCGCGCGGCCCGCGGCGGACGCGACCTTTCCGACGAATTGACCATTCACTACGGCCTGCTGCCCCGCGCCAACCGCGGCATCTTCGGAATCAACGAACTGCCGGACTTGGCAGGAAAGATTCAGGTCGGTCTTTTCAACATCATGCAGGAGGGCGACATCCAGATTAAGGGCTACCCGCTGCGCTTGCCCTTGGACGTGTTGCTGGTGTTCACCGCCAATCCCGAGGACTACACTGCGCGCGGAAAAATCATCACTCCGCTGAAGGACCGCATCGGCGCGGAAATTCGCACCCATTATCCTTCGACGGTGAGCGAGGGCATGGTCATCACCGGGCAGGAAGCGTGGGTGCAGCGCACCGCGGGACGCACCATCGAAGTCCCCAGTTATTTGCGTGAGGTGGTCGAAGAAATCGCCTTTCAAGCCCGCGAAGATAAGCGTGTGGACCGGCGCTCCGGTGTCAGCCAGCGCTTACCCATCACCACGCTCGAAAGCGTGGTCAGCAGCGCGGAGCAACGCGCGGCCCGCACCGGCGAGAAAACCTCCTACGCGGGAGTTTCCGACGTGTACGCGGCGCTCCCAGCCATCACTGGAAAAATGGAACTGGAGTATGAAGGCGAACTGAAAGGCGCGGACAACATCGCCCGTGAATTGATTCGCACCGCCATCGGACGGGTATTCACGAAATATTTTGGCGAGGTAAATTTTCAGCCAGTGATTCAGTGGTTTGAACTGGGCGGCGAGTTGAAACTGCCAGAGCACGTGGGAACCGATGAACGCTATCGCCAACTGGCCAAGATTCAGGGCTTGATCGAGCACACCGGCCGTATCGGCGCGAACGACCCGAAAAATCACGGTGCGGTAGCCGCGGCGGCGGAGATGATTCTCGAAGGCTTGTGGGCCCATCGTCGCATTGGCCGCAGTGAAGAGCGCGGCTACTACGCGGAAAAACAAAAGCAACCGGAGCCGCGGGAGAATCCTTCGCGCGGGCCGCGTCGACAGTTCAACTAATTAGCGCGTAAGTGCTGCTCTGAGATAGTGTTTCGTTGTATATGATCTAGCGATTCCCTGGGGACACTTATGAAAGTGATTCGCTACGGTAAATATGTCGGCGAGCCGGCGGATGAGGTCGACCTCGATGAGCTGGTGAAGCGCATGGGCGACTTCTTCCTGCAAAGCGGGTTCGAATCGCAGTATTACGGCTTGTCGGAGATGAACAGCGAACACTCCATGGAGGCGCTGAAGGAAGCCATCCTGCGCGCCCTGCAGGAAGGTGACCTGCTCCCTGAGGACGCCATGAGCGAAGAGCTGCGCAAGATGCTGCAGAGTCCCAACGCGCAGAACAGTAAAGCGGTGAAGGACTTGCTGGAAAAATTGATGGAGCGGCTCGCCGAAGAGGGCTTCATTAACCCGCAGCAGCCGCCGCAGGTAACTCCCCCACATGAGAATTCAGCGCGCGGCAGCCTGGGCCAACCGCAGGACCGCCAGACCGAAGCGCGCTTTGAGATCACTGACAAGACCATCGACTTTCTCGGTTTCAAAACCCTGCAGGATTTGATGGGCTCAATCGGGCGCAGCAGCTTTGGCCGCCACGACACGCGTGATCTTTCCACCGGCGTCGAATCTGGCGGCATTTCGCGGCCTTATGAATTTGGCGACACGCTGAACATGGACGTGAGCGAAACCCTCTTCAACGCCGTGCGCCGCGAGGGCGCCAAAGTGCCCATCGAGATGACCTACTCGGACCTGATGGTGCACCAGTGCGAGTATCAAAGCTCGTGCGCCACGGTCGTGCTGCTCGACTGCAGCCACAGCATGATTCTCTACGGTGAAGACCGCTTTACGCCGGCCAAGCGTGTGGCCATGGCTCTCTCACACCTGATTCGTACCCAATATCCCGGCGACACGCTAAGCCTCGTGCTATTTCACGACAGCGCCGAAGAAGTGCCGATCGGCGAACTGGCCCGCGTGCAGGTCGGTCCGTACTACACCAATACCCGCGAAGGCCTGCGGATGGCCCAGCGCATTCTGCTGCGCCAGAAAAAGGATATGCGCCAGATCATCATGATCACCGATGGCAAACCGTCGGCCTTGACGCTCGAAGACGGGCGCATCTACAAAAACGCCTTCGGCCTAGACCCCTTTGTCGTCGGCCAGACGCTCGAAGAAGTAAACAAGTGCAAACGCGCGGGCATCCTGATCAACACCTTCATGCTGGCCAGCGACTATAGCTTGGTGCAGTTTGTGCAGAAGATCACCGAGATGTGCCGCGGTAAAGCCTACTTCACGACGCCCTACACGCTAGGACAATACCTGCTGATGGATTACATGCAGCGCAAGACCAAGCAAATCCATTAAAATTGTTCGACAGTTGACGCTAGTTTCTCTGCCGCTGTGAAGATTTGAAAGTTGCGATAAACTTTGTCTATGGGAATCTTGCGGCGGGTCTCACGCTGGTTAGGTTCAACGGAGAACATGAATACTATCGTTGCGGGACAGAAAGCCCCGGAATTTTCGCTGCAATCGGTCGATGGCGAGGACTATTCGCTTACAGAACTGCTCAAGCGCGGGCCGGTGCTGGCGGCTTTTTTCAAGGTTTCCTGCCCAGTCTGCCAATTTACCTTTCCGTTCCTGGAGCGGCTTGACCAGCGTTACGGAAACGGGGACGTCACCTTCCTGGGTATTTCGCAGGATGATAAACGCGCTACCAAAGAGTTCGCCAACGAATACGGGGTCACCTTTCCGATGGTGCTGGACGGCAAAGGCTACCCTGTTTCCAACGCCTACGGCCTGACCAATGTCCCCACGATTTTCTTGATCGACCCTGATGGCTCCGTAAAGCTCACCTGCTTCGGTTTCAACAAAAAAGACCTGGAAGCCATCGCCGCACACCTTTCCGAACGACAGAAGCTCCCACTAGCTGTTTTATTCCGTCCGGAAGAGGCCGTCCCCGCCAACCGCCCCGGTTGAGGCTCCAAGAACTAGGCCGGTCGGCCTAGAAACTAGACCAGTCGTGTCGGAGCACCCCTGCTCACTTTGCCAAGGCATGGCCGCGGAACATTTTAAAAGTTGACTGCGTATCCTGTTGTAAGCACGCCGGCTAATCTGGTCGGACGGCCTAGAGCTAGGGGATTTACGGAGGGTTGGTGATGGCGATGATTTCCTTTCGAACGGTAGGGAGCAGGTTGGCCGGCGCGGCTGCGTTGACGATGGCCGCAGGGTTCGTGGCGATTCCCCAAGCCTCGGCGCAAGAAGTCAATAAGTCCTTTACAGTCAGCGGCCGGGCGAACGTACGCGTGGATACCAATGATGGCAGCGTGCATGTCGCTGGCGGCGAGGGCAAAGAGGTGCAGTTTCACGTCACCTATCGCGGCTACGAACTGGACAAAGACTTGCGAGTAGACACTCGGCAGGACGGCGACAAGGTCGAATTGGTGGCTCGAATTCGCGGGCACTTTGGATTTTCCTGGGGCGGGCATTCGAGAAGTCTGCAGATCGAAGTGAAGATGCCCAAGGCGGGCGACCTGAACGTATCCACGGGCGACGGAGCGGTTGAGGCCTCGGCCGTATCCGGCAACGTCGCCATTTCCACTGGCGACGGCTCGGTGAAGGGCCATGACCTGACCGGCACGGTAGACTTGCATACCGGGGACGGCAGCATTAGCGTGGACGGCCTGAAGGGCGAAGTAAAGATGCGCACCGGCGACGGCAGCATTGAAGCGCACGGTCTGGATGGCAACGTCACCGCGGATTCTGGCGACGGGCACATCAAACTGGAAGGCCGCTTTGACACTTTGAACATCAAGACCGGCGACGGCAGTGTGGAAGCGCGGGCGGGCCACGGTTCGAAGATGGCAGCCGGTTGGAACGTGCGGACTGGCGATGGCAGCGTGGACATGACCCTGCCCGACGATCTGCAGGCCAATATTGACGCGAGCACCGGAGACGGCCATATCAGCCTGGGGATGCCGCTCACAGTGGACGGCAACCTGAACAACTCGCAGATTCATGGAAAGATGAACGGCGGCGGACAGCCTTTGGTGATCCACACGTCGGACGGTTCGATTCGCTTGAACAAGTCTTAGTTCAAACGCATGCGCCACATTATTTTTGAGCCAAGGTTTCAGCGCCCACAGGGGCTAGAAATCTTGGCTCTTTTCATTTTCGATCGCCGGACTTAGGCCGCGTAGATTTGGTAGACCATCAGGTAGACGATCACGCCGGTAACGCACACATAAAACCACAGCGGCAAGGTCCAGCGCGCGATGATGCGGTGGCGGTCGAACTTTTCAAGTAGGGCTCGGCGCAGCGTGATCAAAATCATCGGCACAATGACGATCGCGAGGATCGTGTGGCTGGTCAGCAGCATGAAATAGACGGGACGGATCCAGCCCTGGCCCTGGAACGGCACATGACCTACTCGGTAGTGATACACCAGGTACGAAATCAGAAAAACGGTCGAGACCGCGAACGCGGAGATCATGAAGCGTTTGTGGACTTGCACTTTGCCTCTGCGGATGGCCACATAGCCACAGGCTAATAAAATGCCACTGGTGCCGTTCAGAATAGCGTTCAGAGTCGGTTGAGAGATCATTTGAAGGTGGCGTTCAGCCTTTGTGATTTTGGTACGGGAAAGGCGCTCGATTGAATTTGAGCGAAAGAACAAACTTCGGAGGTAGAGCGCCCGCCGATTTTCCTAAGAAAGTCTGAAGCATCAGCGGGGGATTTTATCGTAGGCCATTAGCGCCAGCAGCACCGGGATGTGCAGTACCGTGGCATGCATCAGCCACTTGGCGCGCGCGTTGCTCTTGGTGCTAGCGGCCCAGATGGCAACCTGCACGAGCGCCGTGCTGGCGATCAGGGCCCCGAAGAAATAGACCACGCCTGCCAAGCCCAACAAGGCAGGCAGCAGGCTGACCGCGACGAGTCCCGCGGAAAACAACACGATCTGCCGAAAGGTGCGTGAGCCGTCGCGGTCAACGACCGGCAGCATCAGGATTCCGGCGCGGGCGTAGTCTTCGCGATACATCCAAGCGATGGCGTGGAAGTGCGGGAATTGCCAGAGGAACAGA
Source organism: Candidatus Acidiferrum sp. (assembly GCA_036564765.1). Classification (GTDB taxonomy): domain Bacteria; phylum Acidobacteriota; class Terriglobia; order Acidiferrales; family UBA7541; genus Acidiferrum. The sequence continues at coordinate 5,331 of DATCOK010000077.1, forward strand.
ATAGCGAAGAGCAGCCACGCGCCGAGGTCCAGCGAACCGCTGGCCGCCACCCAGCCGATCATCGGCGGAATGGCTCCGGGAAATGCTCCAATGAAGGTGGCCCACAC
>DATCOK010000078.1:0-4399 GCA_036564765.1 Candidatus Acidiferrum sp.
GTGCAATGCAGTGCAGTGAACTAGAACAGGTATTTGAACAAGAGGGCTTGGCTCCTCTTTCGCCAGAGGCCCGCCAACATTTGACGGAATGCAGTGCCTGCCAGCACTACGTTCAGGACGTCAATACCATTCTCGCCCTCGCGCACGAGCTGCCCGCGGAGCTCGAACCTCCCGCACGCGTGTGGATCTCCATTCGTCAGCAACTTGAGCAGGAAGGCCTTATTCACGAGGCCGTCGCGCCCAAGCAAGCGGCGCCCTGGTGGGAATCGTTCGCGGAATTGTTCCGCCATCGCGCGCTGGCTACCGCTTCCGTTTTCGCCGTAGTCTTGATCGTCGCGCTGCTGCTGTTCCGTTCTCCCGTAAAGCCCGTGCTCGAAGCTCGCGACGACTCTTTTAAATCCACCGTCAGCGTTTTGAGCGAGCAGGAACACGATCTGTCCAACATGCAACTGGCCAGCACCAGCGACATTTCCGCCGTGGATGCCTCCCTTCGCCAGAACCTGCAACAAGTCGATGAGTTCATCGCCGATTGCGAGCAGCACCTGCGGGAACAACCTGCCGATGAACTGGCGCGCGAATATCTGACCAACGCCTATCAACAGAAAGCGGAATTGCTGTCCGCGATGATGGATCGCGGTGGGAGCCTGAACTGACATGAAGCTATCATCCGTACTTTCCGCAAAGCTGGTTCTGCCGGTTCTGGGCGCAGGATTCCTGCTGCTGCCCAGCGCACATGGCAATGCTGCCCCGCAAAAGCTCGAGAAGCATTTCACCGTCAAGGGCCGCCCGGTGGTGGTCATTCACAACATTGGCAATGGCCGCATTGAAGTAAAGTCCTGGAAAAATTCCGAAGTGGTGGTCTCCGGCACGAAAGCGTCAGAAAAAATTTCCGTCGACACCGAACAGGCTGGCGATCGCATCGACGTAACCTCCAGCGTCATCGACGCCTCGGCCAAGCCCGCTGAGATGGAAGCGGACTTCGTTCTCACCGTTCCGGAAGCCACGGAACTGCAGCTCAAAACCCAGACTGGACTCATTTACGTCGAGCAAGTTACTGGCGACATGACGCTCGACAGCGTCGCGGGCGACGTGCACTTGAAAGAAGTCTCCGGTTACATCATCGTCTCGACCACCGGAGGGTCGCTGGTCTGCACCCAATGCGCCGGCAAATTGGAGTTCACCTCCATCAGCGGCAGCGCCCAGGTTTTGCAACCCGTGCTCGACAACGTCAAACTGCGCACCATGACCGGCAACATCCTGTTCGACGGCGACTTCGTGCACACCGGGCTGTACAGCATGCGCAGCGGCAAGGGCCTGGTCGAAGTGCGCTTCTCCGGCAACGACTCTTTTGACCTCACCGCGCAAACCGCCACGGGCACGGTCGACAATCAAGCCGCGGAATATCTCAAGCCCGACTCGCACGGCGTGAAGCACATGGCCTCGAAATTTTCGAAGAGCCTCTTCGGTACGGTTGGCACCGGCTTCGCCAAGGTCGAACTCTCCTCCTACAGTGGTACAATTCGCATTCTGAAGCGCGACTAAGCGTTCTCAGCGAACACCAATACAACGTGACCCAACCTCCGCCTTTGCGCGGGCGCGACGCTCGCGCACAAATTCTTTGTCTTGCTGGTTTTATGGGCTCCGGCAAAACCACCGTCGGTAAGCTGCTGGCCCGCCAACTGGCCTGGCGCTTCGTCGATCTCGACACCCGCATCGAAGACGCGTCCGGCATTTCCATTCCAGAAATCTTCGATCGCATGGGCGAGCCGGCCTTCCGCCAGATCGAAGCCGATCAGCTGCGCGCCGCACTCGGCCGCGCCGCGGAACAGAAAGAAGGCACGGTGCTGGCGCTCGGCGGCGGCACCTACGCGCAAGCCGGCTGCCCGGAATTTCTGCGCGGGTCCAATGTTCCGGTGCTGTGGCTGGACACCCCCATCGACACCTTGCTGGCCCGCTGCATGATCATGACCGGCCGCCCCCTCTTCCGCGATGAGCCCAGCTTCCGCGCGCTGCATGCGCAGCGCCTGCCTTCCTATCAGCAAGCCGACTATCGCGTCGACGGTTCCGGCGCGCCCGCGGAAGTCGTCTCCGAAATTCTGCGCCGCGGCATCATCGGCTGCGGCCTCGACGAAGCGCATCTGGTCGTGGAAAAACCTCAGTCCTCCAGGGGGAATGAATGAGGAAGCTGTGGGATCGCGCCTCGCGTGAAAGAATTTTGCTGTCGGCCGTTGCGGTAACTCTTCTCAGTGGAATCTTGGTATTGGCCGCCACGGAACGCGTTACCGGCGGGGCGAATGTCTTCAGTGCCGACAAAGGCAAACTCAAGATTCAGCTGGACGGCCAGGTCATCGGCAACGAAAATTTCGAAATAACCCAATCCGGCACCGACTGGATCGCCAAGGGCTCCACGGAGGTGACCGTTCCGGGCACGCCCACCCCCGCGCACGTTACCGGCACGCTGCGCCTGCAGCCGGACGGCGCGCCCATCAGCTACGAGTGGTCTTCCCACGCGGACAAAACCAACGGGGCGCACATTACTTTTCTCAACGGCGTCGCTAAAATCACCCTCGAACTGCAGGGCGCGTCGCGCCCGTTCGAACAGGACCTCACCTTCAACACGCCGCTCATCGCGGTGCTCGACAACAATCTCTACCATCACTACGCATTGCTCGCGCGCATCTACGACTGGTCCAAGCGCGGCACGCAAGTGTTTCCCGTCCTCATCCCCCAGGATTTGACGCCCGGCACGATTTCCGTTGAAGCCACCGGCTCCTCCAGCGTCGACGGGAAATCCTACGAAGGCCTGCGGGTCACCACCTCCGATCTCGAAGTGCTGCTGCTGCTCGATTCGAATCACCGACTGATGCGCCTCGAAGTTCCCAGTGCCAAAGTCTCGGTCATCCGCGAATGAGTACACTTCAGCGAAAAAAGACTTCAGCCAAACAAAAAACGGGATAAACATTTTCTGTTTATCCCGTTCTTCGTTCGATGGAGGAAAATTCTTGAGTAACGGTACTGGTTACATTTTCGCGAGCGTGCGCTGGTACACCGGCGCGCCCGGACGCCGCAGCGGATAACCTTGCGCCGTGCCGTGCGAATGCAGCAGCGCGTGTCCATTCGAATGGCCGGCCCCGATATGTCCGTTGCCGTTGCCATTCGCCGGCGCTTGCTGCTGCGGCAAACGCGCCGGGTTACCGATAGGACGCAGCGTGGCCGGTATCGCCGCCACGTGATCGCTGATCGCTTGGAGCCTCTTCAGGATCGATTGCCACTGCTCCCAATCCAGTTGCCGCAAAAACGGACGCAGCCCCTGAATGAACGGATCTTCCAGCAACGCTTCGCCGTCCGACTCCGGAATGAAGAAGCGGTTCAAGCCCACGTTCAACGCTTCCGAGATTTTCTCGAGCGTGCCGAGGCTGGGCGTCATCTGCCCGCTTTCAATGCGCGACAGATACGAGCGCGACACCTTCGAGCGCGATTGCAGTTGGCTCTGGGTCATCGCGCGCGATTCGCGCAACTGGCGAATCCGCTGGCCGATATTCTCCACCGTCTCCTGATTCACGAACCGGTCAGTCACCGGCTCAACCGCTGCTTCTTCCGCCGGCGCCGCGGGTGGAATCATGAATTCGAGACGCTGCGGCAGCGCGCGCACGCAGCGACGGCAATTTCCCGTGCGCGTGCGATACTGCACCAGTCCGCAAGTCTTGCAGCGAATGACTTCCCGGTCCATTTCGAGCGAATTCGTAGCTTCTTTATCTAATTGTGAAGACACCGGCACTCCTTGCTGGCTGTATTTCCGGCGTGCGGATGGGATGAGAACGCTGGAACGTTCTAAAGGGGGGAAGACAGTAACTGGCGCGAGGGGGAGTTTCTCGCGACAGCGCGCTGCTGTCAAGAGTATTTTAAAACTTTTTTAATGTGCAAAAAAGCATACGCTGCACTTTCGCCCTGTACCAACGGACAGGCGCTACTCATCTCAGACCAGTTACATCGGCAAAAAGATTATTTTCTACAGAAGCCTTTTCTACTGGCTGCACGCAAAAAACATCCAGGCGGTTTCGAATCGGTCGAATCGGCAAGCGCGACAGAAAATTTTTCGGTATGCTGAGGAACTTTCCAACTGAAAGAACGATCGAAGAGAACGAGGAACCATGCCCAACCGCGATGACGCCTGGAAACTTTTATGCGAGCACACCGCCTCGGAGAGTTTGCGCAAGCATATGCTCGCCGTGGAAGCTTGCGTGCGCGCTTACGCAAAAAAATTCGGCGCCGATGAAGAACTCTGGGGACTCACAGCGCTGTTGCACGATTTCGATTACGAGCGCTGGCCCAACGCCGAGCACTCGCCCGACAAGGAACACCCCGCGGAAGGCGCAACAATTCTCCGCCAGCTCGGCTA
>DATCOK010000079.1:0-7727 GCA_036564765.1 Candidatus Acidiferrum sp.
CCCGCCGCCAAGAAACCCGCCAAGGCTGCCGGCAAAAAGGGCAAGGAATAAATCATGTCCACGCCGCACTATCAAATCATTCGTCGCCCCATCATCACCGAAAAAGGTCTGGGCGTGAAAGAAACCCAGCACACCGTGGTCTTTGAAGTTTCCGCCAAAGCCACCAAGACGCAGATCAAGGAAGCGGTGCAGCAGATTTTCAGCGTCAAGGTTACCGACGTGCGCACCGCCAACTTTTACGGCAAAATGCGCCGCCGCGGCCAGAATGAAGGCTATCGCCGCGACTGGAAAAAAGCCTACGTGAAGCTTGCGGAAGGCGAAAAGATGATCGAGTACGCGGAGAATCTGTAAACGAAAAAAGTTTCAGTAATGCACCGTCAGTAGTAGATAGCAGTCGAGAAATGAAAAAAGGTACGAGGCAGCGATGGGACTGAAAAGTTTTAATCCATACACGGCATCGCGGCGGTTTATTACCGTCGTCGACAAAAGCCATATCACCAAGCAGGAGCCGGAAAAGGCCTTGCTCGAGCCCAAGAAGCGCACTGGCGGCCGTAACAATCACGGCGAAATCGTGGTCTGGCACCACGGCGGCGGCCACAAGCAGCAATACCGCAAGGTCGATTTCCGCCGCGACAAGTTGGGCGTGCCCGCTAAGGTTGCGGCCATCGAATACGATCCCAATCGCAGCTCCAACCTCGCGCTGTTGCACTATGCCGATGGCGAGAAGCGCTACATTATTCATCCCGTCGGCCTCGAAGTTGGCGCTACCGTTTCCACCGGTGAAGGCGCGCACATCCTTCCGGGCAATGCGCTGCAGTTTAAACACATCCCGCCCGGTACCATGGTCCACAATCTTGAACTCTACCCCGGCCGTGGCGGCCAGGTGGTTCGTTCCGCGGGCGGTTCCGCGCAACTGCTCAGCAAGGAAAACGATGTCGCCCTCGTCAAGCTGCCTTCCGGCGAAGTGCGCAAGTTTTCCATCGAGTGCATGGCTACCGTTGGTCAAGTTGGCAACCTCGACCACGAAAACGAAACCTTTGGCAAAGCTGGTCGCACCCGTTGGCGCGGTATCAAGCCCACCGTGCGCGGTGTGGCTATGAACCCGGTCGACCATCCCCACGGCGGTGGTGAAGGCCGCGTCAAGGGCAATCACCCGCAGACGCCTTGGGCTTTCCCCACACTTGGGAAAAAGACCCGCAACAATAAGCGCACCGACCGCAACATTGTCGAGCGCCGTAAGTAACGTAAACGATTTTTTGGCACCAAATGCAGCACGCAGTTCTGAGGGAGAATCTGGGCGGTGACAGCAAAGCCGCCCGGCGAGAGTCGAAGTGATGCGAGCGACGAGAACAGCACGGTCATCGAGGTCCAGCAGATCCGCCGGTAGGTCCGCGGCGGCTCGACGCAGCCGCACGGCTGCCAAGCGCACCCGCAACAAGCGCGTGCCGAAGAAGCAGATCGCCAAGGTGGTGGCCAAGCCGTTGCGGCCCAGCGCCAAGCCGGTCATCGTTCCGCCCGAGCCAGTGCTCTACAAGCTCTGCAAGCCCGGCTGGGGCGTCATCGTCGAGCGCATTCCCAACGCGCAAGGTACTCGCTTCGTTTGCCCGTTCTGCCCGCGTTCGCATCGCGTGCCTGGGCCGGTAAGAGGATTCAAGAAAATGCGGCGCGCTCAGTGGAGCCGCTTGCGTCGAGTGGAGGAATAGGGGATCGATGGGACGCTCACTAAAAAAAGGCCCGTTCGTGGACGGCCATTTGCGCGAAAAGGTCGAAGGGCTGAATACCCGCAACGAGAAAAAAGTTATCAAGACCTGGTCGCGCCGCTCCACCATCGTGCCGGAGATGATTGGCCACACCATCGCCGTGCATAACGGCAAGAAATTCATCCCCGTGTACGTCACGGAACAGATGATTGGTCACAAGTTGGGCGAATTTTCGCCCACCCGCACCTTTAAAGGTCACGGTGTCAAGGCCGCTCTCGAGCGCGCCGCCGGACCCGCAGCTCCCGGAGGCGGCGCGGCACCAGCGGCAGCGCCGAGGTCTTAAGTCATGGCTCAGCTTCAGCAAACCCCGGCCAATATCGAAGCGCACGCGCTAGCTAAGCACGTGCGCATGTCGCCGCAGAAGGCTCGTCTGGTCATGGACCTGATCCGCGGCCAAAAAGCCCAGGACGCGCTGCAAACTTTGCGGTTCACGCAAAAGCGTTCCGCCAAGCACATTGAAAAAGTCTTGCGCAGCGCTATCGCCAACGCCGAACGCAAAGCGGAAGATGCTGGCGCCCCGCTCGATGTCGATGAGTTGTACGTCAACACCTGTTACGTGAACGAAGGCACCCGTTGGAAGCGCCTTCGCCCCGCGCCCATGGGCCGCGCTTTCCGTTATCAGAAGCGTACCGCGCATCTCTGGGTTGGTGTGGCCGAGCATCATGTCGCCGCCGCCGAACGCGTGGCCGCCATCGAAGCCGAAAACGAATCGCAAAAAGGTGTGCGTGGCACCGCCCGCCGCGTCCGCAAGGCTTTGACCGGCAAGCAGCAACCCAAGCCGAAGAAGGGCAAAAAGTAAGCACCATGATCTACGAACAAGTTTTGGGACAACGAGGATAAGCATGGGACAGAAGACACACCCGTACGGATTCCGGCTCGGTTACAACAAACCGTGGAAGTCGCGCTGGTATGCCGACCGCGACTACGCCGAACTGCTCCACGAAGACGTCAAGCTGCGCGCCGAACTGAAGGAAAAACTGAAGAGCGCCGGCATTAGCTCCATCGACATCGAGCGCGCCGCCAATAAGCTGGTCGTGCGCATCTACACGGCCCGCCCCGGCATCATCATTGGGCGCAAAGGCGCGGAAATCGACAAGCTCAAGCAGGACGTGCAAAAGCGAACCAAGCGTGAGGTGCACATCGACATTCAGGAAGTGCATCGCCCGGAACTCGACGCCCAACTGGTTGCCGAATCTATCGCGCTGCAACTGGAAAAGCGCGTGGCTTTCCGTCGCGCCATGCGCAAAGCCGTCGACTCCGCTCTGCGCTTTGGCTGCAAAGGCATCAAGGTCCGCGTAGCTGGCCGCTTGAACGGCGCGGAAATCGCCCGCAAAGAGTGGTACCTGCAAGGCCGTCTCCCGCTCCAGACGCTGCGCGCCGACATCGATTTCGGTATGGCCCGCGCCAACACCACCTATGGCGTGATTGGTGTGAAGTGCTGGGTCTATCAGGGAGAAAACGTTCCAAAGCGCGCTTCGAAAATCCAGAAAGAGCGCGACGCTGTCGCTGCGGCCTGAACCGCTGCATCAGAAATAACGAATTTAGGGAAGCGAGACCATAAACGATGTTGATGCCCAAGAAAGTGAAATACCGCAAGCAGATGCGCGGACGCCGCACCGGCAAAGCCTGGCGCGGCAGCGATCTGGCTTTCGGCGAATACGGTTTGAAAGCCCTCGAATGCGCGTGGATCACCGACCGCCAGATCGAAGCCTCCCGCGTGGCTATCTCTCGCTTCATCAAGCGGGGCGGCAAGCTCTGGATCCGCATCTTCCCGGACAAGCCCTTCACCAAGAAGCCTGCGGAAACCCGCATGGGTAAAGGCAAAGGCGCTCCGGAAAAGTGGGTCGCGGTCGTGAAGCCCGGCCGCATCATGTTTGAAATGGCGGGCGTCGATGAAGTCACCGCCAAGGAAGCCATGACTCTCGCGGCTCACAAGCTGCCCATTCCGACGAAATTCGTCACCCGCGCGGGAGGTTTCTAACATGGCGCGCCGCATAGAAAAAATTCGAGAAGCTGGCCGCGACGAACTGCAGGTCCAGGAACGGGAATTGACCGAGCAGATCTTCCGCTTGCGCTTTCAGATGTCCACCGGCCAAGCCGAAGCCTTGAAACGCTTGCGCGATGCCCGCAAGGATCTCGCCCGCGTCAAGACTCATCTGCGCGCGCAGGAATTGAACCAGTCTGGAGCGCACATTCCGGTTGAGAAGATCGAAACGCCGGAAGAAGCGCACGCTAAGGCTGCTGCGCACAAAAAGGCCTCGGCCGCTAAACCGACTAAGAAACACACGAAACCTAAGCACGTGAAAAAATCGGCCAAGAAGACCAAGAAGGCAGGGAAAGCTTAAATGACACCGGAAACGCCAGCCGCTCCCGCGGCCCAACACGCCGAACGCGGAGAACGCACCGTGCTCACCGGCAAAGTCACCAGCGCCAAGATGGAAAAGACCATCGTGGTCGAAGTGCAGCGCCTGGTGCAGCACCCCAAATACCGCCGCGTGGTGCGCATCTCCAAGAAGTTCTACGCCCACGACGAAAACCGTCAGGCCAAGACCGGCGACACTGTGCGCATCGTTGCGTCGCGCCCCTTGTCCAAACTCAAGCGCTGGCGCCTGAAAGAAGTCCTGAAGAGTAACGTTTCGGCCGACCTGACCAGCAAAGGAGCGGCCCAATGAGCATCATGATGCGTACCTGGCTCACCGTCGCCGATAATTCCGGCGCGCGTAAGCTGATGTGCATTCTTCCCGTTGGCGGCGACGCCGGCCTCAAAGCCGGTCTCGGCGATGTCATCACCGCCTCCGTCAAGGAAGCTACGCCGGAAAGCACCGTAAAGCAGGGCACTGTCGTGAAAGCTGTCGTCGTGCGCATGCGCAAGGAAGCCCGCCGCAAGGATGGCACCTACATCCGTTTTGACGATAACGCTGCCGTCCTCATCAACGACGCTGGCGAGCCGGTTGGCACTCGCGTCTTTGGCCCCGTGGCTCGCGAACTTCGCGAACGCCAGTACACCAAAATCGTTTCTCTCGCACCGGAGGTTTGGTAACACATGTTGAGGCACGATAGAACCGAGCGGCACACCATCGCCATCCGCAAGGGTGATAATGTCCGCGTCATCGCTGGAAAAGACGCTGGCAAAAGCGGGCGCGTCCTGTCCATTGACGCCAAGAAAAATCGCGTGGTGGTCGAGCACGTCGCCATCATGAAGCGCCACACCCGCCCCAACCCGCAAAAGAACATCAAGGGCGGCATCATCGAAAAAGAAGCCAGCATCAACGTTTCCAACGTGATGGTCGTCTGCGCCAGTTGCGGCAAGCATACCCGTATCGGCCACGCCATCCTGCCGGACGGCACCAAAGTCCGCAGCTGCCGCCGTTGCCACACGGCGCTCGACAAGTAACACCTAAAAGATTGACGCGAGGCGAAAGAAGGACAAGAAGCAGATGAAGAGTCGATTGCAGGAAAAATATCGCAGTGAAACCGTCCCGGCGCTGATGAAGCGCTTTGGCTGGAAAAACAATATGGCGGTCCCCAAGCTGCAGAAAATCACCGTCAATATCGGTCTCGGCGAAGCCAGCCAGAACGCCAAGCTGCTGGACACTGCCGCCCAGGAACTCGGCCAGATTACCGGTCAGAAAGCCATGATCACCAAGGCCAAAAAATCCATCGCCAACTTTAAAATCCGCAAGGGCATGCCCATCGGCTGTGCTGTTACTCTGCGCGGCGACAAGATGTACGAATTTCTCGACCGCTTGTGCAACGTAGTGCTGCCCCGCGTGCGCGATTTCCGCGGCTTGCCCTTCAACGCCTTCGATGGCCGCGGCAACTACACCCTCGGCTTGAAAGACCAGTTGGTCTTTCCGGAAATCGATTACACCCGCGTGGACAAGATCAAAGGCATGAACGTCACCTTAACCACCACCGCAAAGAACGACGAAGAAGGTCGCGAGCTCCTCAAGGGGCTGGGCTTCCCGCTGCGCGTTCCAGGAGGAGCGCAATAGATGGCTCGTACCGCTAAAATCGCCAAAAGTTTGAAAAAGCCCAAATTCAAAGTCCGCGTGCGTAACCGTTGCCGCGTCTGTGGCCGCGCTCGCGCCTATATTCGCAAGTTTCAGATGTGCCGCATCTGTTTCCGCGGTATGGCGCTCAAGGGTGAAATTCCCGGCGTCACGAAAGCCAGCTGGTAAAAGGTCAGGAGAAACATGCAGACGGATCCTATCGCCGATTTTTTGACGTGCATTCGCAACGCCGCCGCCGCTAAGCACCAGCGCGTCGACGTGCCCGCGTCGCGCCTCAAGTCCGAGATCGCCCGCATTCTGAAGGACGAAGGCTACATCTCTACCTATAAAATGGTCGATGAAAACAAGACCCGCAAAATGCTGCGCGTCTTTCTGAAATACACTCCCGACCGCCGCAGCGTCATCACCGGCATCAAGCGCATCTCCCGTCCCGGCGCGCGCCGCTATCTCGGCGCTGCGGATATTCGCCCGGTGGTGGGCGGCCTCGGCATCAGCATTATGACCACGCCGAAAGGTTTGATGAGTGGACGGGCCGCCCGCAAGGCGAAAACCGGCGGCGAAATTTTGTGCGAAGTTTGGTAACTGAATAAGTTTTCACAGTACGAAAGTTGCAGTTGCTTAAGAAGTCGCAGAAGAGGACGAGAACAGATGTCACGTATCGGGCGTAAACCAATTCCGCTGCCCTCCGGCGTAAAAATCGCCATGCAGGGTGGCAACATCGATGTCCAGGGACCCAAGGGCAAGCTCTCTTTCCCCATCCCTCGCGGCATCAAGTTTGAACAGAAAGATGGCGTGCTCACCGCGCTGCGCGAAACGGAAGACCATCGCGCGCTACACGGTCTTGCGCGCGCCCTGGTGGCCAACGCTGTTCACGGCGTGACCCAGGGCTTCAAAAAGGACCTCGATATCGTGGGTGTCGGCTATCGCGCGGAGTTGAAAGGCAAAATCGTCAACTTCGCGCTCGGCAAGTCCCACCCCATCGAGTTTCCCATTCCCGAAGGCATCCAGATCGCCGTCGAGAAGCAGACTCACATCGTCATCAGCGGCGCGGACAAAGGTCAGGTTGGCCAAGTAGCCGCCGACATGCGTTCTCTGCGTCCGCCGGATCCTTACAAACAGAAGGGCATCCGCATTACCGGTGAGCGCCTGAAGAAAAAGGCTGGCAAGGCTGGCGCCAAAGCTGGCGGCTCTTAAAATTTTTGTAGTTGTCCGGGCGCATTGCGCTGAGGACCAGGAGAAGAAACAGTGGCATCGGCTAGAGTTCGAAAATTATCCCGCGACCTGCACCGCAAACGCGTGCACGATCGCGTGCGTACCAAAGTTTCGGGAACCACCGAGCGTCCGCGCCTCTGCGTGTACCGTTCGCTCGACCATATCTACGCGCAGGTTATCGACGACCACACCGGCAAGACTTTGGTCTCCGCGAGTTCCGTCGACGGCGAAACCAAAAAGAACCTCAAGGGCGGCGGCAACATCGCTGCCGCTAAAGTCATCGGCAAAGCCGTGGCCGAACGCGCCAAGGCTGTCGGTGTTCAGAAAGTTGTGTTTGACCGCGGCGGTTACAAGTATCACGGCCGCGTGAAGGCGCTCGCTGACGCGGCGCGGGAAGCGGGGTTACAGTTCTAAGCCTATGTCGAAGCAACTATTGCGAGACAGTTTAGCGGTTCGGCGGCTCCTCGAAGTCAATCTTTCGGAGTTGAAAGATGACGTCATCGCCATCAACCGCGTTACTAAGGTCGTTAAGGGCGGCAAGAACCTCAGCTTTTCCGCGCTGGTGGTGGTTGGCGACAGCCACGGACACGCTGGTTTTGGCATGGGCAAAGCCCGTGAAGTGCCCATGGCCATCAAGAAGGCTATCGAACAGGCCAAGAAAAACCTGATCAAGCTGAATCTGAAGGGCACCTCCATCCCTCACCAGGTCATTGGAAATTACGGGTCAGCACAGGTTTTGCTG
>DATCOK010000080.1:0-1958 GCA_036564765.1 Candidatus Acidiferrum sp.
GGATGTGATCGAGGCGCAGGTGCCCGCCGGACTGGAGGCGCACATCATCGAGGATAACTACGGCACCCACAAAACCGCGATCATCCGGAAATGGTTCGCGAAACGCCCACGATTTCATGTGCACTTTACCCCCACCTATGGTTCCTGGATCAACCTGGTGGAGCGCTGGTTCGCCGAAATCACCAACAAGCGAATTCGACGCGGCGTGTTCCGCAGCGTGAAAGAACTGGAAGCGGCCATCCGCGAATACATCGAGGTGCACAACGAAAATCCCAGACCTTTCGTTTGGACCAAAACGGCAGACCAAATCCTGGCCAGCATCGCTCGCTTCGCCCAGCGCACGTGCGCCGTCCAACCGTCCTGACTTATGTCACGAATCACTGTGACAGGAGACTAGCAGCCCGTGGTGAAAGTCGTTTCTCTGGTATACACAGGCGCGGTAGCATTCAGCTTGCAATTACCCGAGTTGGTTATACAATGCGGGCATGGCCATGGGTAATTGCAGGCAGAGGAGACGGCAGGAAGCGATCTGGATTGCGCAGCACACGCTGGCGCGAGGTCTCAGTCACCCTTTCTATGAGCGTTTGAACCAACTGCTGGAGGGAAACCATTTCGATACTTTTGTGGAGGGGTTGTGCCAGCGGTTCTATGCAAAGAAGCGGGGGCGGCCCAGTCTGGCGCCGGGGATCTATTTTCGGCTGCTGCTGATCGGCTATTTCGAAGGGATCGACTCCGAGCGAGGGATCGCCTGGCGGGCGCAGGATTCGCTGGCGCTGCGGTCGTTTCTGGGTATCGCGCTGGACGAATCGCCGCCCGATCATTCGACCCTCTCGCGGACGCGGCGGCTGATGGATGTGGAGACGCATCGAGAAGTGTTCGCTTGGGTGCTGCGGATTTTGGCCGAGCAAGGCTTGCTGAAAGGGCAGACGCTGGCGATTGACGCTACCACGCTAGAGGCGAACGCGGCCTTGCGAACGATTGTGCGGCGGGACACGGGGGAAGGTTATCAGGAGTTCTTGCAGCGACTGGCGCAGGCTTCGGGAATCAAGACGCCCACGCGGGAGGACTTGGCGCGGCTGGATCGGAAACGGGCGCACAAGGGATCGAATGAGGAATGGGAGCATCCGCACGATCCCGACGCACGCATCACGAAGATGAAGGACGGGCGGACGCACTTGGCGCACAAGGTGGAGCAGGCGGTGGATGTTGAGACCGAAGCGGTGGTGGCGGTGACGGTGCAGGCGGCCGATCGGGGCGACACCCAGACGGTGCGGGAGACCTTGTGTGAAGCCGGGGAACAGGTCGCGACGGTGGCAGGCGAGGCGAAGAGCGAGGGAGTGAATCCGGAAGGGCCGAAGGAAGTGGTGCTGGACAAGGGGTATCACAGTAGCGAAGTGCTGGTGAAGTTGGTGGAGGGGGAGGTGCGGAGTTACTGCTCGGAGCCCGAGCGTGGCCGGCGGAGTTGGAAGGGGAAGGCGGAAGAGCAAGCAGCCGTGTACGCCAACCGGCGGCGGATTCGGGGCGAGCGCGGAAAACGTCTACTGCGGCAGCGCGGCGAGAAGATCGAACGCAGCTTTGCCCACCTTTATGAGACGGGCGGGATGCGAAGGGTGCACCTGCGCCGGCACCCGAACATCCTCAAGCGTCTGCTCGTGCACGTGGCGGCATTCAACTTGGGCCTGGTGATGCGCAAGCTTTTCGGCAAAGGCACGCCCCGGGGCCTACAGGGCTACAGTGCCGCGCTCTTTTTGGCCATTTTGCAACGCCTGAGCGAGGTCTGGGCCCTGAGACGGGCCTTGAATTTCATGATGGCTCCGAGGCGTTCTCCCGCTCATCAAAGCTCTCAAATCTGACTCCTTTGATTACTGCGAAAGAGGCCCTTTCCACCACGGGCTGCTAGCCAAACAGCTTTGAAATCTTGACTTGGGCCGGTTGAGCGATTCTCTGCGTCAGGTAAC
>DATCOK010000081.1:0-3025 GCA_036564765.1 Candidatus Acidiferrum sp.
GTCGAGAACTACGCAGTCGACCTCTATAAGCATCTGGGCGTCGGCGCCAAGCAGGACAATCGCGGCGTCCTGCTCCTCGTATCACCCGATGAGCGCAAATATCGCATCGAAGTCGGCTACGGCCTCGAACCCGTCATCAATGACGCGCGGGCCGGCGATTCCGGCCGCGCCATGGTGCCCTTCCTGCGCACCGGCGACTTCAGCAGCGCCATCGAAACGGCCGCCTGGCAGCTCGCGAAATACATTGCGGACGACAAAGGAGTGACCCTCACCGGTCAGCCGCCCGCTCGCCCCGCTCCACGTCCGCACAGCAGCCAAGGGTCCGGCGGAATTCCCGTCTGGCTCATCATCGGCATCTTTGTTTTTATCTGGTTGCTCGGCAGAGGTTCCGGACGCGGTGGTGGCGGCGGAGGCATGTGGTGGTTGTGGCCGTTGCTAGCCAGCGGTATGGGCGGCGGCCGGCGCGGCGGCGGGGATAGCGGCGGCAGCGGCTGGGGCGGCGGAGGCTTCGGCGGTGGCGGTGGCGGCGGGGGAGGTTTTGGCGGATTTGGGGGCGGCAGCAGCGGAGGCGGCGGCGCCTCGGGGAGTTGGTGATGGCAGCAAAGACGACAGAAAAAACGATGCTCTCAACCGAAGCAAAACTGAAAGAACTCGTGAGCCGCTTGAAAGAAGCGGCGGCGGCCAATCTCGAATCGGTGATTTTATATGGCTCGGCCGCGCGCGGAGATTTTCATCCGGACCATTCCGACTTGAATGTGCTCTGCGTGCTCGGCTCACTGGCCGTCGAAGAGCTCGGCCGCGTTGCACCCGTGGTTCGCTGGTGGGTCGTCGAACTGCAGCAGCCCGCTCCGTTATTCTTCACCGCCGAAGAACTGCGCCAGTCCGCCGACGTTTTTTCCATCGAGCTGCGCGACATGCAGGACAGCCGCCGCGTGCTATTCGGCAGCGACCCCATTGCCGGCTTTCACCTGCCCACCAATCTTCACCGCGTGCAGGTTGAACACGAACTACGCACCGTGTTGTTGAAGCTGCGCAATGCCTATCTCCGCACTCCCGGCGACGCTGGAGAGCTGACCTCGATTCTGCGGAAATCATTTTCTTCCGTGCTCACGCTGCTCCGCCATGTCATTATCGCCTTTGGCGAGCAGCCTCCAACCGCGTCCCGCGATATTATTGTCCGCGCAGCGGAATTGACCCGCGCGGACGCGGCGCCGTTTGAAAATGTGCTGCATCTGCGCGAGCATGGCGACGCCCGTTCGGACTTGCCGCGCACCTACGGCGCCTATCTTGCCGCGCTTGAGGTTGTGATTCTCGCGCTGGATCAGCACTTGCCCAAGAAAGAATGGCAACGCATCCGGCAAGCGCACTCTTGAATTTCAGGTGAATCTCAGTAAAACGAGGAGCATATGAAGATAGGCATCGTGATTCTGGTCATCGTTCTGATCTTGGCGTTGATTTTCGGCAGCTCGTTCGTAACCCGGCGCAACCAGATGGCCATCAAGCGCGAGGCCGTCAATGCCGCGTGGTCGCAGGTCGACGTCGTGCTGCAGCGCCGCGCCGATTTGATTCCCAATTTGGTGGAAACCGTGAAGGGCTACGCGGTGCAGGAACAGGTCGTGTACGGCGAAATCGCCAAGGCCCGTTCTGCGTTGCTCGGCGCCAGCACTCCTTCGGAAAAAATCGCCGCCAACGGCCAGTTGGATTCCGCGCTCGGCCGCTTGTTGGTCATCGTCGAGAATTATCCGCAGCTAAAATCCAACGAAAATTTCATGCGCCTGCAGGATGAACTTGCGGGAACGGAAAATCGCATCGCCATCGAGCGCCGCAGTTACAACCAGGTCGTCCAGGACTACAACACCTACATCTCGCTCTTCCCCAACAACCTGGTCGCCAGCATTGCTGGCTTCACCCGCAACGACGCCTACTTCAAAACCGAGCCTGGAGCTCGCCAAACCCCTAAAGTAAATTTCGACTACCCCAAAAATCCCGGAGCTGAAACCACCCCAGCTCCGAAAACAACCACCCCGGCGCCAACGCCAGCTCACCCCTAAAAAGCGAAGCAAGAGCGGGGTCGCAACAGCCAACCAAAATCGATCCAGAAATACCGGTGCCCCACACGACGTTTTTTCGTGTGGGGCTTTTGGTAATGATCCAGAAGTCTCTTTCTTCGAAATCCCGGATTCTAAATTCACCCCAAAAACTCCCCTAGCAACATATGAAAGTGGTGCACCCCATTTTCCCGTTTCACCGAATACCGTCCGCGGTCGTACCTGGAAGACCGCAACCCTCGCTGCACATTCTCGCAAAGCCCAATATCTTCCTGCTGCACCTCATCACTGAACGCAACCGCTTTCTGAATCCGCTCCCGGACATCCGGATCCGCCACGTCATGAAAAAACCACTCAAAAATTGTCAGCGTCCTGTCATGCGCCAACGGCACGATCACATTCGTCGAAATATTGTCCGGATAAATATTCAGCATCAAATTCGGAAAAATCCAGAAATACGCCGCCTGCTGCATCCCGGCGCCCGGGGCATACGCACGCTCCGCGGTATCCTCCGCCTTCATCGCCCGAATCGGCGCGAACTGCTGCGAATAATAACGATATGTGTCCGTGCGATAGTTTGCGTAATCGATCTCGCGCATCAAGCCCGGATGCGCGATAGGAATGTGGTAGCCCTCCAGATAATTGTCGACATACACTTTCCAGTTGCAGTGGATGATGTAGTCGCGGCGTTCCGCGAATTGCAAGCCCCCAAACTGAAACCCTCGCGCCTGCTCCGGAATTTTCCCCAAATAAGCCGACAGCGGCTCCGCCTGCATATCGAAATTCACAAAAATAAACTGCTCCCAGGTCTCCACCCGCAGCGGGACCATGCCCATAGTGCTGCGGTCAAAAAACTCCACGCCTTCCACGTCCGGCGTCCCGATCAATCGCCCATCCAGCGTGTAGGTCCAGCCGTGATACTGGCAGCGCAACACGTTTTTGCAGCCGCTGCCCAGCGCGATCGGTCCCGCGCGGTG
>DATCOK010000082.1:0-1937 GCA_036564765.1 Candidatus Acidiferrum sp.
CGCCTGTCCGAGCAGTACCGCCGTTTGCGGCAGGCGCGCGCCGATGTGGTCCGGCTGCATCAACAGATGCTGCACGCCATCGATCAACTGGAACAAGCCTTGCGCTTGCCTCCGCCGCCTGCCGCTGGCCGCCCACGCGCCGCCCGCCCGGGCGCACAGAGGCCGCGTGGTTGAGATTCGTTACCGCCAGTCGCCGCAGGATGCCGAATTGTTCGCGCAAGCTCTGCGGGCTTTGCCCGTGGACAGCTGGTGGGAAGACTGGATGCGCCACGCCGACCGCTTGCTCGACGATCCGGAGTTGGTGAACATCGTGCACCAAGTCCTGCTGAGGCGAAGGCCCAAGAGCCGCACCCGCGGACGGCTTTCCACCCCCGCCGAAGTCGTGCTTCGCTTGATGGTGCTCAAACACGTACGCAACTGGAGCTATGGCGTGCTGGCGCGGGAAGTACGCGCCAACCTGGTCTATCGCCAGTTCACGCGCATTGGGCATCACCCGATGCCGCACGCCAAGACCCTCGGCAAGCTGGGACTGCTGCTGGGCCCCGCAGTCGTGCAGCAATTGCACCAGCGTGTCGTCACTCAGGCCCAGGCTGAGAAGGTAATCCGCGGCAACAAACTGCGGGTGGACACCACCGTGGTGGAGACCAATATCCACTACCCCACCGATAGTGCGCTGTTGGGGGATGGCGTACGCGTTCTCACCCGCACCATGCAAGCGATCAATAAGGTGGTGGGTGATATGGGGGAGAAGGTGCGTGATCGCCGGCGCAGTGTGGGACACCGCTTAATCGAGATCGGACTGGCCAGCCGCGGGCGCGGACCGCAGGTGCAGAAAAAGCTGGAGCAGGGGTATCGCAAATTATTGGGCTCGACTGGACAAGTGGTGGCTCAGGCCAAGCGCTTCTCGCAACAGATCGTCAAGGGAGTCAAACGCTCCAGCGATGTGTTCCAGCAAGCGGCCTTGGAGGGCATGAAAAAAGAACTCGACACGATGCTTCCCCGCGTGCAGCAGGTCGTGAGCCAGACGCGCGCCCGGATCATCCAAGGCATCACCGACTCGGCGGGTAAGATCGTCAGTCTGTTTGAACACACCACCGAAATCATCCGCAAAGGAAAACCTGGCAAACCTACCGAGTTCGGCAAGATGATCAAAGTTCAGGAGGCGGAAAACCAGATCATCGTCGCCTACCAGGTTTACGACAAACGGCCTGCGGATTCGGCCTTGCTGACCCCAGCGATTGAACAGCATCAGCAGCGGCTCGGCGTAGTCCCGCGCGTGGTGGCCGGCGACGCCGGATTTTTCTCCGCCGCCAACGAAACGGCGGCGCAGAAGCTGGGAGTCGCACAGGTGGCGGTTCCCTATCTGGGTACTGGCAGTGCGCAGCGGCGAAAGCGCCAAAAGGAGCGCTGGTTCCGCAAAGCTCAGAAATGGCGCATCGGTTGCGAAGGGCGCATCAGCGTCCTCAAGCGACGCCACGGACTCCGCCGCTGCCTCTATAAAGGTGACGGGGGCATGCATCGTTGGGTGGGTCTGGGAGTCATTGCCGACAACCTCATCAATATCGGACGGGTGCTGACCGAGCGCCTCTCTCCCAAGAAAAGTGCGAGCGACGCGCCTTGAGTATCCCATCACCGACATCAACGACCCATCCCTAAACTACCCCAAGCTCCAAATAACTCCCCGTAATTCTTCCTTGAATTGAATCGCTCAACATCCCCCAGAAATTGTTCATCGATCCCGTCAATGCGAACAGCGGCCCGCCGACTTGCGGAGCCTGCTTGGCTCGATCAAAAAACACAACTCGGATTTTTGCGCCGGAAAGTAGCTATAACTAAGTTCTTTAAAATAATGGTGCGCCCGGACAGATTCGAACTGCCGGCCTTCTGGTTCGTAGCCAGCGCACCTTCCCTAACTCCTTGATTATAGAGCAAATATT
>DATCOK010000083.1:0-10662 GCA_036564765.1 Candidatus Acidiferrum sp.
GATTGGGCCATTGGTAGGTTTGCGGCGCGCCGTGTGGCTGCCGGTGGAGCGGCGCGGGCGTTTGCGCGGGTTGATCCTCGGGGGCCACCGAAACAAGCGCGGGGAACTGCCCAGGGCGCTTTTCGAGTTCGCCGCGGCGGAGTTGGCCCTGGCCGTCGAACTGGAAGAAGAACATCAGAAGCTGTGCGGCTGCGAGGCCGATCTGGCCAGTGTGGAACTTGTACTCGGTGGGCTGGCAACCTCGAACCGGCCGGAGTATGCCTTGCGAGACCTGTTAGACAGTTGCCTTGGCAATCGAGACGCACGCAGCGAAATCGGCGCGACGTTCGCTGCCGTGGGGGCTTTCGCGGATCGCCGCGCGATGAAACAGTCTGCCGGACGTTTGCTCTTCCACTGGAAAAGCGGTGGTGGCCTGCAATTGGGGCTTCTCCACAGCACGGTGGTCACCGGAATCTGGAACAAGGCCATGCAGGGCCGCCGGGTGATAGTGGAGGAAGTAGCGACCCCTCCGGCCTGGGATGGGGCGGCGCGTATCGCGGCCGCTCCGCTGGAGGCCGTTGACGGTGTGATCGGTGTGCTGGTAGTTGGCTTTAGCGGTGAAGTCAGCGCCTCTATGATCGAACGGCTGGAGCTGCGCGCCCGGTTGGCGGCGACGGCGCTTTCCGCGTGGCAACGCAACGCCGAAGAAATGCGCCAAGAGTTTTGGCGAGCATCGCTTCTGGAGAGCAGCCCGCAGGCCCTGGTGTTACTGGATGAGACGGGCATGCTGGCGGCGGTCAGCTCGCGCGCGAGAAGCCTGCTCGCGGTAAAATCCCCAACGGAAAATTGTGCCGCCGAAACGGGCCCGACCGTGGGACGTTTATCTGCACTATTTCAAGCCCAAGACCAGAGCCGCATTGACGCCTGGTCGGACCTGGTTCTTTCCGGGGTTCGCGACCGCCGCGGCGAACAGCGCGACGGACCGGCGGAATTGCCGGAAGCGGAATTGCGCAGCGGCGTGAAAGTGCGGCTGCGTCCGCCGCTGCCGGCGGGGGGCCCTTACTCGGCGGTCTTCTTCGATACCGGCAGGGAAGAGGATCAGGAGATACAGGACGCTCGCGCGCAGACGGAATTGCACAGCGTGCTCGAATGGCTCGAAGAAGGCGTGGTGCTGTTCGACGCGCAGGAAAATGTGCGCGCACTCAATTCGCGCTTCCTGCAGATTGTCGGATTGCAGGGTCCGGAAGCGGCTGGCCTGGATTCGCTCGAAAAATTGATCGCCAAATTATCCGAGCACGTGGCTGAGCCCTGGAGTTTTGGGCAGCGTTGGCGCAATCTAGCGCGCGGAATCGACGGAGGGATTCGCGAGGAACTCGAACTGGTGCGGCCCGCCTCACGGGTCGTGCAGCGGATGGCCCGGCCGATTCTGGATGCCGGCGGGTGGCGGCTGGGGCGGGTGGAAATTTACCGCGACCTGACTACGCGGCGCGGGACGCAATCGAAATTGCTTCGCACGGAAAAGCTGGCGGCGCTGGGGCAGCTGATCACCGGCGTGGCCCATGAACTCAACAATCCGTTGACCACGATTCTGGGCTACTCGCAGCGGCTGCTGCAGAGAAAACCGGGCGCGAATTCCGAAGAGATGCGGCAGATTCGCCAAATCTTTGAAGAGGCGGAGCGCGCCACCATCATCCTGCGGCAACTGCTGCTGAACGCCCACGAAGACCAGTCGGAATTGCGCACTGTGGCCATCAATCAGCTGGTGGCGCAGACCATCGAACTACAGCAAGCCAGCCTGACGCAGGAAAACATTCAGGTGCATACCGATCTCGATCCCAGTGATCCGCTGGTCTATGGCGACACCGGTCAGTTGCAACAGGTGCTGATGAATTTGACGGGCAACGCGCGGCAGTCCATTGACGAAGCGGGCCGCGGCGGAACGATTCGCATCCGCACTAAGCAGATTGGGAATCAGCGCGTACTGCTGGAAATTGCCGACAGCGGGCCGGGCATCCCGCCGGAAAATCTGGGTCGCATTTTCGATCCATTTTTCACCACCAAGCCCGCGGGCATCGGCACCGGGCTGGGGCTAGCGATTGTACTGGGCATTGTGCGCGAGCATGGCGGACATGTGAACGTGGCCAGCCCGCCCGGCGGCGGCGCGATTTTTTCCATTGCGCTGTGCGCCGCGCACGGCGCGCCACGGGTGCAACGTCCGGCAAAGGCCGTCTACACTTCGCCGCAGTTTACGACGGCGGGGCTCACAAATTCCGGCGCAAAAATTCCTGCCGGGCGCGCAACGGAGCTGTTGCTCTCCGCAACGGGCGGGTTGCCGGGTCCGAACGGAGGAGCTGCTGCGCCGAACGTCGACACCCCAGCTGCCGCTGTCACTGCAACCGCCGCGCAACGCGCCGTCCAGGCCAGCAGTTATCGCATTCTGGTGGTGGAAGACGAGCCAACGGTGGCGCGGCTCATCGCCGATGTACTGGAAGACGACGGCTTTCTCGTGGACGTACTGCTCGAGGGCCGCGAAGCGCTGCAGCGAGTTGCGCGCGAAAAGTACGACCTGGTGATTTGCGACATGAAAATGCCCGGCCTGGACGGACAGCATTTCTACCAGGCGCTGGTGCAATCCCACAACTCCCTGAGCGACCGGTTTCTGTTTGTGACTGGCGACACCGTTTCTCCCCGCACCCACCATTTTCTCGAAACGCACCGGCTCCCGCACGTGGCCAAGCCTTTTCGCATGGAAGAGTTGAAAGAAAAAGTTTATGAACTGCTGGAACACAGCCGGGCTTGCCAGCCGCGGGCCGCGGAGGCGACGAGAAATGGGTGAGGTGTTGATCACGTGAACTGTGAACCGCAACAGGTGGTGCTGCTGGTGAGTAATGACGGGAATTTGTGCGCGGCGGTCCGGCATGATCTGGAAACACGGTGTCCGGATGTGCGCGTGTCCTTGGTGAATACCATCTCCGGGGCGTTACAAATTGCGCGGCAGTATCCACCCAACGTGGTTTTGTTGGCGGAGGATGGACCGGGCGAGGAGGCCGAGGGGGTACTGCAAATGGATGCCGCAGCCAAAGCGCTCGTCGTGCACGCTCCGGTGGTGGTGATTGGGCGAGCCGAGCGCGGGCCGCGGCTCATCGCGCTGATCGGCGCGGGTTTGGCGGACTATGTAGCGTATTCACCGGGATGCATGACCGTGGCGCTGGGGCTAGTGGAGCGCCGCTTGCTGCACGCGCATCGCAGCGGCAATGGCGCATTCGTAACGGGTGAAGAGTGGCCTAAGGATTTCGCCGAATTGTTGCGGCACGAGTTGAATAATCCGCTCACGGGCATTTTGGGCAACGCGGAATTACTGGTGGCGGAGATCAACCGCAAGAAAGACGGGCAGTTGCCGCAGGGCGGCCTGGAGCGGGTGGAAACCATCGCGGCGCTGGCCATGCGCATGCGCGAGACAGTTCGCCAGCTCAGCCACGAGTGGGAAGCCCGCAACGAAGTGGCGCGCTTGGCCTGAACAGGATTCGAGCAGCGACCTGTCCGCACTGGCACGAAACGCTCGCTACGCTCGAGGTCAATAATTCCATCGCCCCATCGGCTGCCATAGTCAGGAACGGAACAGTACGGACTCGCGCTGAAACATTTTTACCGCGATGAAGATGGCTGCGATCGCGTAGACGCAGGTAGAAACGAAAATCAACACAATCGAGTTCCAATGATAGGTTCCGGCGATCAGTTCCTTGCAGAGCAAACTGACATTCAGGATGGGAATGAGCGACATGCGCGGGGTTAGTTCCACGCCGGGCAATAATGCCCCGACGGCGGGGACGATCACGACGATCATCAGGGGCGAAATGTAGCTCTGCGCTTCCTTATAACTCTTGGCGAAAAGCGCAATGGTTATGAGCGAGGCGGAAAACAGGACCGCCAGGGGAAGCGCCACGAGGAACACGGAAAGTACCGCGGTCAATCCGATGCGAATGTGGATGGCGGACTCGGAGTTTGAATCCTGGAGCTGCTGGAAAACCCAGGAAGAGACGCCCATGGAGGTGACTGAGAGGGCGGCGGTCACCAGTGATGCTGTGAGCACCAGCAAAAATTTGCCGAGCACCAGTTGAGTGCGGGAGATGGGGCTCGACAGGATGGTCTCCATCGTGGCGCGCTCTTTTTCGCCGGCGGTGAGGTCCATGGCGGGGTACATGGCGCCGGTGAGGCACATGATGATCACCAGGTAAGGAATGATGCCGCCTACGGTTTCGCCGGCAACTTTTTCAGGTGACACCACATTTTGCTCTTTTACGTCGAATGGCTTGATCAGCGTGACGGGTAATTTCTCCGCGGCAAGGCGCTCTTTTGCAAGATTGTCGCGATAGTCGGTGAAAAAGTTTTCAATGCGCTTGGCGGCCGAAGCGGACTTCAAATCGCCGAGATAGATGTAGATCTCCACTGGCGAAACCTGCGTTCCGCTAGCCGCGGATTGCAGGCCGGGAGGAATTTTTACCGCGGCACGGATTTTCTTGTTGGAGATCAGATTTACGTAATCGTGATTGGGCGGCACGACGATGATGTTTTCGGCGTGCTTCAGGCCCTCGACAATGGCGGGAGAATCTTCGCCGCCCAGAATCATAATTTTGGAAGGTTGGCGGCTGGCTTCCCCGATCAGGCTCATCGCCACGTAGCCCATGCCTACGGTCAGTACTGGGAAGAGCAGAATGGGCACTAGAATCGTGGAGATGAGCGTGCGGCGGTCGCGCAGCGCTTCGAGCATCTCCTTGCGATAAACAATGCCGATGTTGCGGAGGGACACTCAGGCAACCTCGGCTTGCACGTGCGGTGTGACGATTTTTACGAAGATCTCTTCGAGGTCGCGCTCCTGATATTTTTCGCGTAGTTGCGCCGGGGTGCCTTCGGCCAGCAGCTTACCGTTGTGAATTATACCGATCACGTCGCAGAGCTTTTCCACTTCACTCATCACGTGGGTCGAGAGGATGACGGTTTTGCCGGCTTCTCGGCATTCACGGATGAAGGCCAGAATGGTGCGCGCGGCCATGATATCGAGGCCCAGAGTCGGTTCGTCGAAGATCATCACCGGCGGGTTGTGCACCAGGGTGCGGGCGATGGAAGTTTTTTGCTTCATGCCGGTGGAGAGCTTGTCGCAGCGGCGATCGCGGAAAAAATTCATGTCCAGGCGCTGGAAAATATGATCGACGCGGGTTTTCAGAGTGGCTTCGTCCAAGCCATTGAGGCGGCCGAAGTATTCGACCATTTCCTGCGCTGTCAATCTCGGATATAGGGCAGTAGCGGTGGAAAGAAAACCGATGCTGGCGCGGACTTTTTCCGGATGTTCGACGATGTCATGGCCAAAGACCAGAGCAGTGCCGTCGGTGGGCTCGAGTATAGTCGCCAGCATGCGCAGCGTGGTGGTCTTGCCGGCGCCGTTGGCTCCGAGCAGACCGTAAATGCTCCCTGGCTGGCAGGTGAAGCTAATATTTTCCACGGCGGAGATTTGGCCGCGCTTCTTATCGTAGAAGCGCTTGCACAAACCGCGGGCTTCGATCATCGCTAGGCCTCGAGGTGGAATTCTCGCACGAAAAAAAGCGCGCAAAAAAGTGTACTACGCGGCGCGCAGCGAAGCTTTGCGAACCGCGCGCCGGCGTGCGCAAATGGCACTTCACGTTCCGGATCTACAGTACCCGCGCGCGTAACCGCGCATCTAATGGCATGATCCTAGCGGCAAACACGCATCGCTGCGGAACATCGCGAGTCGAGGTTTCTGGAGAAACGCGCGGTGGGCTTGCTAGAATGAGATACTCGGCGTCCGATGGCCATCACCATCACTCCAGGGAAGCGTTGCGAAAAAGCCGCCGGGTAATCCTCGAACGCACGAACGGGTCTAGCGAGACGGTCACCAAGATCGCTTCAATGCGGTGAACAGGAATCATGGATCAGCGTAACCTGCGAAATCGAATCGTACTTTTTCTGGTGCTGGCGGGCGTGGTGGCCTACGCGCTGGTGCGCTTGAGCGGGCGCGAACCGGTAGCCAAGATTTCCGCGGTCATGCCAGTGCGCGAAGACCTGGTGTCGTCCATTTCGAGCAACGGGAAAGTGGAACCAATCGCGCCGTACGTGGTACGCGCGCCGCTCGATACATTTGTCCAGAAGGTGCTGGGCGTGGAAGGTCAGCAGGTGAAGAAAGGGCAGTTGCTGATTGAACTGAATGTGCAGGATGCCAGCGCGCAACTGGCGGATGCACAATCCAAATTGCTGCGGGCCCAGGAAGATTTGCGGACGGCGCGGGGCGGCGGGAAGCGCGACGACGCGGCGCGCGTGGCCGGGGAGTTGGCCAAAGCCCAGGGCGACCGTGACCGGCTGCAGAAAAATCACGATGCGTTGGAACGGCTGACCGCCAAGCAGGCGGCCACGCGCGATGAGCTGGCTGTGAATGACCTGGCGCTGGCCAACGCCCAATCTGAAGTGAAGCGGTTGTCGGCTGCGAAGTTGGAGTTTGACCGCGGTGTCAAGGTAGACGCCGGACGCAACGCGCTGCAGGTGCAGCAGGTGCAGAGCGAAATTGCGGCGCTGCGGTCGAAAGTGGCCGCGGGGCGAATCACCGCGCCGGCGGACGGCACGTTGTACGCGCTCCCGGTGAAGACCGGCGATTACGTGAAGACCGGCGACTTGCTGGCGGAGATGGCGGATCTGCGGCGCGTGCGGGTGCGCGCGTTTATCGATGAGCCGGAACTGGGTGGGCTGGAACCGAACGACACGGTGAAAATCACCTGGGATGCGCTACCGAACCGCGTCTGGACGGGAAAAACCGAGGTGATCCCGAAACAGGTGGTGCCGCGCGGAACGCGCAGTGTCGGCGAGTTGCTCTGCGCGGTGAACAACGAAAAGCTGGAATTGCTGCCAAACATCAATGTGAATGTGAACATTCACGCTGACGAACGAGATCATGTGCTGACTGTCCCGCGAGCGGCGGTGGACGCGGAAGGTGGTCGCCGCTATGTATTCGTAATACCGAAAGAGTCGCTGAGCCTGGGAAAAACGCGGCTGGTGCGCCGGGAGATTCACGTGGGCATCGCGGATTCCACAAGTTTTGAAGTGGTGGACGGGCTGAAGGAAAACGAAATGGTGGCGCTGCCGGGCGACGCTGTTTTGCATGACGGTATGGCGGTGAAGATCGTGAACACCGATGCCGCGTACATTCGAGGCCACCGGAATGGCCAGTAGCCTCCGGGCAACGCTATTGCTGACCGGGCTTTTCGTGCTCGGAGGGGATGCGACTGGCAGCCGGGCGATGCAGGACAATGGGATGGAAGCGGCTCAGGGCGCTTACGAAACGAGCGACTACAGCAAAGCGGTGCGAATTCTGGAAGAGGCCGCGGCAAAAAAGCCCGGCGATGGCCAAACGCAGTTGCTTCTGACCAAGAGTTACTTTGAATTGCGGCAGTACGATAGCGCCATCAGCAGCGCGCAAAAAGCCATCGCGATTTCTCCTGATAACTCCCTCTATCACGAATGGCTAGCGCGATCTTTGGGCGAGCAAGCGTCCAAAACCTCGTGGATTTCGGCGCTGTCCATGGCCAAGAGAGCGCAGCAGGAATTTGAGACCGCCGTCCGGCTGGATGGAAAGAATTATTCGGCCTTGCAAGCCTTGATTGAATACGACTGCGCCGCGCCGGGCATCGCGGGCGGCGGCGAAGACAAAGCCCAGCCCAGAATCGTGCAATTGGCAGCCATGGACGCGAGCGAAGGTCATTACGCCGCGGGAAATTGTCGGAGGCAGAAAAAGGATTTTCCGGCCGCTGAGCTCGAGTTCGACAAGGCGCTGCCCAATGCAAGGGCTCCCGAATTGATTTTTGATATCGGCGACTATGCGTTGCGGCGAGACCAGGCGAAGCGCTTGATCCTGGTGGCAGATGCGGGACAGAAGGCCGCACCCCGCGATCCCCGCGTAAAATTTTATCGCGCGGCGGCCTGGATCATCCTGAAAGAAAAACTGGACGAAGCCGAAAAATTGCTCCGCGAATATCTGCAGACCGCGCCGAACCGCACCGCCTATCCTCGCGCGGCAGTGGCCCACGACTGGCTCGGACGCTTGTTCGAAAACAAGAATGATCATGCAGCCGCGGTACGCGAGTACGAAACCAGCCGGAAACTCGATCCTAAGAATAAAACAGCCCAGGAGGCGTTGAAACGCCTCGGCAAAAGCTGATGCATATCCGCGAAACGGTTTCGGTCGCTGTGGATGCGTTGCGTTCGAACAAGCTGCGCGCGGCGCTGACTTCGCTGGGCGTGATAATCGGTAGCGCCTCGATCGTGCTGGTGGTCACCGTGGCGCTCACCAGCAAAAAGTTTGTGATTTCGCAAATCGAAGGTGTGGGTTCCAACCTGGTGTGGGCGGAAATGGTGCACGCCACGGGCAAGGCTCAACCGCTGAGCCACGAGATCACTATGGGCGATTTGGCCGCAATGAAAGCGGAGCCCGGCGTACTGGAAGTCGCGGGCACGCGCGAGTTACCGATGTCGGTGGTGGTCAGTGGTGTGGAGCGCCCGGTGAATTTGATCGGCGTGACCGAAGGTTTTCAGACCATCCGTCGACTCGTGATCTATCGCGGCCGGTATTTTGATTACGAGGATATGGAGTCGCGCGGGAAAGTCTGCCTGATCACCAAGGAGCTTTCCGAACGCGTCTTCGGCTTGGAAAATCCACTGGGGCGTCCCATCCGCATGGGCGAATTGACGTTCACAGTGATCGGCGTGTTTCGCGAGCGAGTGGCCACCTTCGGACTTTCGGAAATTCAAAAAGAATCGGTAATCATTCCGCTCGGCTTGATGAAGTACTACACCGGCGAAGACGTACTGCGCGTGCTATACGCGCAAGCGGTGAGTCCGGAAACGGTCGCCAGCGTCGAACGCGAAATGACCCTGCTGCTGAAAAATCGGCACCCGCTGGACGCCGAATACGATGTGCAGACGTTGGTGGCCATTCTCGGCGCGGCGCGTACGATTTCTTTGGCGCTGACGATCGTGTTGCTGGTGATTGCCGCCATAGCGTTACTGATCAGTGGAATTGGCATCATGAATATTATGCTGGTAACGGTGCGGGAGCGAACGCGCGAAATTGGGATCCGCAAAGCGATTGGCGCGGCGCACAAGGAAATTCTCTATCAATTTTTGATCGAAGCGTTTCTCATCAGCGGCGGCGGGGCGGTGCTCGGAATTCTGATCGGCCTGGCCATTCCAGTGAGCATTCAACCGTTGCTGCCGGGAAATTTGCGCGTGCCGATATCGGGATTGAGCGTGATTGTAGCGTTCGTGGTGTCCTGTTCGACTGGACTTTTTTTTGGGTACTTGCCGGCAAACCAGGCCGCGCGGCTACAACCGATTGAATCGCTGCGCTACGAATGAGTTTTCGAAAGTTCATTGTTCCTGAGGCGTAGAGGTGCAAACGTGAAACCAAACAATGCCCGATGGTCCATGCGTGTCTCGCTCGCAGTTTTTGCCGCGGCAGGGTTATTCGGAACAGCGAGACCTGCTGAGGCGCAGAATCCAGACGCGAGGACGTTAAAGCTCGCGATGAACTCCGGCCTCGAGCAATCGCCAGATGCCGCCGCGCAGAATTCGGCCGCAGTGTCCGGCGACTCGCTGACCTTGAAGCGGGCCGTCGAGCTCGCGGTGCAGAATAGCGCCGACCTGCAACTCGCCAAAATTCAATCGCGGCTCGCGGATCACTCCGCGCTGATCACCAAGGCCGAATTTCTTCCGAATCTTTACGCCGGCTCCGGAGCGGGGTACACCTATGGAATCCCCGAGACACCCGGCGGACGCGCGCCGGCGATTTTTAATATGTCCTACACGCAGCAGGTTTTGAACGAGCCGTTGCGCGGCCAGGCGAAAGAGTTGCAGGAACAGGCACGGGCGCAGAAGATCGTTTTGGGCGATGTACGCAACAACGTGATTGCGCGGACGGCGATGGCCTACCTGGAACTCGGTAAAGTGCGGCATTCGCTCGAGCTGTTGCACGCGGAGCAGGGGAGCGCGGACAAAATTCTGGAAGTCACCAAGGGGCGCGAGAGTGAAGGGTTCGAATTGCAGGTAGAAGTGACCAAGGCGCAGCTGACCAAAGCGCAGGTGGTGCAAAGAATCTTGCAACTAGAAGGGCGCCAAGACGAATTGGAAGTTTTCTTGCGCGCGCAAGTCGGGTTTGCGCCCGATGCGCCGATCGAAGTCGCACCCGAAGATTTGCCGGGCCAAGCGGAGCAGGAGGGCGCGAATCTGATCGCCATGGCCATGCAGAATAATCCCGGGCTGCAATTGGCGGAATCGGAAGTGCGCGCCAAGGAATTTCGTTTGAAAGGCGAGAAGCGCGGATATTTTCCGACACTTGAGCTAGTCAGCGTGTACAGCCTGCTCGGGAAATATAACAATTACGACCAATTCTTCCGGACCTTCCAGCGGAATAATTTTAATGCTGGGGTACAGGTACAAGTGCCGATTTTCAGCGCACGCACCAAAGCGAATATTGGCCTGGCGCAAGTGAATCTGGACGCCGCGAGGGCTAGCCTGAGCAACAAGAAGTCCGAGCTGAGCGCGGACGTGCGGCAGAAGACGCGCAGCGTGCGCGAGAAAGATGCTGCCAAGGAAGTCGCGCGGCTTGAGCTGCAGCTGGCGCAGCAG
>DATCOK010000084.1:0-3937 GCA_036564765.1 Candidatus Acidiferrum sp.
GAGCACCGGTTTGTACTCGGGCGACTTCGCGCTCGATCTTCGCAGCGCCATCGGCGCCGTGACGCGCCTTCCCTTCGACGCCGACCAACTCATCGAAGCTCTCTGCCAACTCGAACCCGCCGCCGCTTACCACCCCGACAATGAAGACCATACCACTTTTTGGCTCGTCCTCTCCGACCAGTTCGCCAAACGCGGCCTCGACGCTCCGCGCACTCGCGACCGCGCCCTCGCCATCATCGATAACGGCGAAGACCTCGCCATGCTCAAGAAACTCGGCATGGACGACCCCAGCTTGGACAAGCGCCGTAAGCTCCTCCAAATCCTCCGCGACCGCATCACCAACCCACCGCCGGCCAAGCCGCGCGCCACCCTGAAAAAACCCCAACCCTACCTCATGGAAGTAGGCGACGTCTTCGTCTATCCCACCGACAAAGGAAAATCCATCAATCCCTATGTTTCGCCAGGCCGGGATCGTAGCACCGGCCCGTTAGCTTGGAACCAGGACGGCTGGAATCTTTTTGTGGTCATCGACCGCGGCCGGGCCTTCGATTTTCTGACCTGGTATCGCCCGCTCGTCCTCGCGTCTCCCGCCCCCGAAATTTCCGGTCTGCGCTACAAAGAAAACGACGCCCTATGGATTTTCCGCTTCGGTGGCACCTGTTCTAACTCCCACTTCCAACGCATGCGTCTCCAGAAAATCGATCACCTTTCCATCGACCAAATCAAACTCAAAAACATCTTCCCGGACATGCGCCCCAGCCATTCCCAGGCCATCGGCGACATCTCCATCGCCAACCGCCTTAGCACCACCAGACCGGCCTCTCTCGCCCCACCCAACACCCCACCCAACCAAATGAAAGGCCGTGCCGCTACTCTCGTCGGCATCCACCAAATCCTCGCCAGCGAAACTCCGCCACTATCCAGCCCTTGACCCCTTTTCTATAGGGGCAATTGCAGCAAAGCCCGCACCACTTGCGACTGCCGTGATGTTCCCGTCTTTGCGTAAATGTTTGCTACCTGCGTCTTCACCGTATTTTTGCTCACCCCGGCTACCGAGGAAATCTCCGCCAGCGATTTGCCCTCTCCTAGCAATAAGGCCACCCGGCTTTCCGCCGCGGTAAACCCAAACATTTCTCGCACGATTTCATCTTTGCCGCGTATGCGGCGTCCGGGATCCACCACGAACGCGATCGCCGCCGCCTCTGCGGGCACCTCAGCCCTCGTTGCCTTTACGGGTGACACCATCACCTGTAGCGGCGGTCCCGCCTGGCGTGAAATGCGCAAAGTGCCCGCGCTTTGCAGCCCGCCGCTCACAGAATGCGCCAACGCACGTTTGACCAACTCTTTCAACCTTTCGTTCTCGGTCGCGCCCTCCGCGCACAATTCATCGCGCGTCACGCGCAAGCCGGCGCCTACTCCAACCATCTCCCGGGCTTCACCGTTCATCAGGAAAATCTTTCCGGCTGAATTCAGAAAAAAAATCGCGCCGCCGATCAAATCCATGGCGTCCCGGGCAACTGCATTCTGCTGTTGCAAATCCTTCAGTCGAAAATGCAGCTGAAACGCCAGTCGCAAGTGCGGAATCAAAAATTCCAGCAAATCCATATCATCCGTGCCAAATGCCGCGTGTCCTGCGGGACGATAAAGCGCGATATTTGCCAATAGACCCGGGTCCTGCTGAATCACCCCAAATAATCCCCGGTGGACTTTCAAGTTGCGTAGCGATTCGTTGTAAAAAGCGGTTTTAACCAATTCATCCGGCTCGACTAGCGCTTCCGAAAATCCCGCCCAGCCGGAATGGCTCACCGCCAGTGCTCTCGAGGTCCACACATCCCTCAAGTCGCTGCGTTCATCGTAGTAGCGATGCAAATCTTCCGGATCGAAACCAAATTGCATCACCACGTTGTGCTGGTGATCTCTGGTGTTATGCACCAATAGCGCCGCCGAGGACGCCTTGGTCAAACCCGCGAAATCACCAAGAAATTTCTCCCACCGGCGCGGTTCCGAAGCCGCTTGATAGAGCGACTCGATCAGCTGCGACAGGATGCGTTTGGATGGCAGCATAACGGAAGCGTTACGTGCTCGGGGCTAAATTTGCCACGCATCCTATCAACAAAATCCGCTTCCTCCAATTCCTATCTTCCAGATCAATTGGGCCATTTTCTTTCCTTGATCACCCGTTTGGGTGATGACAAATCCTCATTCCGCTCCTACACTTTTGCCGCTTCTAACAACCTTGTTAGCGTGCTGTGTCGTCGCGGTAATAGAACACTCAGAACCAGCTCTGCTGACAGGCGGCCCCAACAAAAGTTGGGTTTTTCGGGCCCACTTGGAAGTCAAGGGAGCGTCCTAAAATGCCAAAATATCTTCCCGCGCTATTCGTTTCGGTAGGGATTTACCTCGCCACCTGGCCCGCGCCCCTGCGAGCCCAAACCGGCGACTGTTTCACCTTGGCCGCCGGTTGCCTCGACACTTCTTTCGGCGCCAATTCGAACGGCGAGATTGCCACTCGCCTCGGTAACGATGCGTATGCAAAGGCCGTGGCTCTTGAATCGGTTCCGCAGCCGGACGGCACCTTCGCCACTAAAATCGTCGCCGCCACGCAAGCCTACACGAATGGCAATCCTGTCTTCGCCGTCGCCCGCTACAACCTCGACGGCACCGTCGACGGCACCTTCAACGGCACCGGCATCGTCGTTAGCAACAAGCCCGGATACGTCCAAAGCATCGCGATACAAACCGACGGAAAGATCTTGGTCGCTGGTTTCACCTCCAACGCGGTGCGCTTCAATCTTGATGGCTCAGTAGATACGAGTTTCGGCTCGAACGGAGCCATCAGCATCCCGGTGACCCGCACCAGCAATCCGGCCGTGTATGCGATAGCTATTCAAAGCGACGGCAAGATCGTCCTCGCGGGATCCACCACCGGCATGGCCGCATGGCGCTTCAACCCCAACGGCACGCCCGACACCACCTTTGCCTCCGGCGGCTCCACCGTACTGAGTTTCGGAAAAGGCTCTAGCTCACGCGCGCTTGCCCTCACCCTCCAGAATGTCCCCGTGAGTGGTGGAAGTGAACAGCGCATCGTCCTCGGTGGTTGGGCCACTTCGGCGACAAAGTCGACCAAGACCGGTGGATATGACAATTTCGCCGTCGCCCGCCTTACCTCCGCCGGTCAACTCGATAACTCCTTCGGCTCGGGTGGTGAAGTCGTTACGACGATTGCGCCCTTAAACGACGTTATCCGCTCCGTGGTGATCGACTCGCAGAATCGCATCGTGGCTGGCGGGTACGCCAATTTTACCGGCAGCTACGTCTTTGCCCTCGCACGCTACAACACCAACGGCAGCCCGGATCTCAGTTTCGGTTCCAGCGGCGCGACTACACTTCGTATCCTGCCCGGCAGTAACTATGGTTTTGCGCTAGCCCTACAGCCGGATGGCAACATCCTCTTGGCCGGGAGCGCCTACAACTCTGCAAATAAATCCTATTAAGCCGTTGTTCGCTTCACGTCGCTCGGGGCCCTCGATGGCACCTTTGGTTCAGGCGGCTTCGTGACCACTGACTTCGCCTCTTTTGGCGCAGTCGGCGCTGACGGCAACGCAATGGCCCTCCAACCCGATGGCAAGATCGTCGTTGCTGGAGAAGTGCAGTTGGTCATTATGCCAAGCTCCAGCGAAGCCGGGCTGGCCCGTTACCTCCCGTAACTTTTCAATTTACGCTGCAACCGCTTTTCTCGGCACAAGACGAACGGCGACCGCCTCAACCCTGCACATCTGTTGTGGCAGAGCTTTACCTTGGGAAGAAAGTTCGAAAGAAATCAAAAATCAGACAACAAAAAAGGGAGGCGAGCCGTCCGCCTCCCTTGAACTGCATAACCTCGCGCGGAGTCTTCTCCCGCACGAGACAGTTTGCTTAGAACACCGCCACCACGTCG
>DATCOK010000085.1:0-4018 GCA_036564765.1 Candidatus Acidiferrum sp.
GCGACAAGTTGTTCATTGAACTGCATCTTGAAGTTGACGAAAAACTTAGCCTGCTGGAAGCGCACCGGCAATCGACGGTGCTCGAAGAAGGCATCCGCGCTCTGCGCGACAGCCCGACCGACGTTAACATCCACATCGAGCCACTAGGCCGCCACATCGCCACACCGGATACCGGCCTAGGCGAAATGAAGCAGCTCGCCACAGCCGTCGAAGCGTTCTTGAATTCACTGCCTGCCGAATACGATGAACTGGTGAACTGCCACGACGCGCGCGTACGGCAGGTAGAACACCGTATTTTCGTTTCCTGCCATTGCACGATGAAGGCTGATCTGCCCATTACCCAGATTCACGACGTTACTGCCGCGCTGGTCGACCGCGTCAAAGAAAAATTCCCCCAGATTCACCGCGTAACCATTCATCCGGAGCCGTTTGAACAGTTTTAAGTTGCGGGTTCGATTCCAGTTTCGCTCGGAGCGCCGAGCTGATCTTCGCGAGCGTTTCTAGGATGAAACGATTGCGCAGCCAGCGCCAAAAGAATCGGGAAGCAAACCAAAACGTAGCGGGGCTCAGGCGTTTCGAGCGTCGCGAGAAACGCCGTACGCACAATGATGTATCCGGATAGCAGAGCAACGGCTATGCGCGCGCCCGGATAACGCCACAACTTCCACGGGCCCCACCCACCAAGAGCTAAATAAAAAATATTCAGAATCACAAAAAAAATGGTCACCGATTGATCCACCGGATCCTCTTCCCAAGCCTCCCCGAGCGGAAACACCTTGCCTGAAAACGGCAGCAGTTCGATCCGCGGACTCAACCAGATCGTCGTTGCACGAGCTAGCGGTATCCACAGGTATGTCCGCAAGGGATGTCGCGCGGTGCGCTCCTTGGCCAGTTCTCCAAAGCTTGTGTCTTCCTCATCCGTAAACGTCGTGTCTTCGTTGTACTTCTCGAGAATCGCCGCGACCCGTTCCTTTTCCTCCGGAGTATCGAATGCCCTCGCGGGAATATCCTCAAGCTGAATGGCTTCATCGTTCAGCTTCCACGCCACCTGATAACAATCTTTGAGGCGAAACAGCCAGGTTTTTTCCCAAGCCATAAAGCCGTAGGGAACCAGTTCGGACGGCAGCGTGGCGTTCTTCGGCGCCAGGAATTGCACTTCGTGGAGTGTTACCGCGTTGCGAATGGCCCACGGCGCGAGCGGCAAGATGCAGCCGGCCACCATCAGCGCGAAAATGCGAACCATCCTCAGCCAATCGTGGCTCCTCGCGAGATGCCAAGCGAGCACCGCACAAGCCACCACTAGGAGTAACGGAGTCTCCGGCCTAAAAAGCGTGCCGAGACCCGCCGCCAGTCCAATGAGAAGAGCGCACCACGACGCATTCAACCGAGCCAGCAGATTTGCTGAGCCAGCAACTGGCGTGGAGGAACGCAACCGCGCAAGCAGCAGGCACAAAAACAGAACTGCCAGCGCGGTAAAAAATGTTGCCAACGTTTCCGTCAGCACCACCGCCACATAATTGGAGGTAAACGGACAAAGGGCCGCCAGCCACACCGCCGCGACGAACGAGCGCCGGGTGGCCAGCTTATCGGAGGCGAGTGAAGAAAGCGTGGCGGCCACCGCTCCGATCACCAGGCAGGTCAACAGATCCACGATGACCTGTGTCACCATGATCGCCGGTCGAGCATCTGGCCCAGATTTTCCCGAAATCCAATAAATAATCGCTAGAAACAAGGGGTAGCCGGGCATGCGCGTGTCGACAGGCGTCAGTACTCCATCAACCGTTATCCCGTAGGTGTGGAACTTGAACCAATTGGTGGCCAGACCCTCGTAGAGCGCGGTGTCGCCGGCTCCCCCTGGGTAATGCAGGAAGAAGAAAAAACGCAAGCACGCACCGGCCGCCAGCGCCGCAATCGGACTCGAGAAAATTCGCCGCATCAATTGCTCGCATCTTACAATAGAGCAGACGGAATCCAGCACTCCGGCTTGCCCAAATCATCTCGCGGTTTCGAAAGGTTACGTGAAGGAACGCGGACCCATATTTTACGACGCGGAGCGCGTGCGTTGGCGACGCACCCGGCGCGTGCTGGAAATCACCGCCATCCTGCTCACCGTTTCGCTCGCTTATTTCTTTGTAACCATCGCTGTTAGCGTCGATCTGCCCGCTGGCCTGCTTCCCGATACCCGTCCCGGCTTCCATCCGCTGAAACTGAAGCCCAACGCAAAACTCTTGCCAGTGCGCGAGGGGCGCCGCAGACGCGTCGCCAATATCGGCTCGGTCCCGGCCAGCTATGATCCGCTGCGCGCCGCGTTTTTCGTGAGTTGGGACCCCAACAGCCTCGCCTCTCTCAAGGCCCACTACAAAGAAATCGACTTGCTCATTCCCGCGCAAGTCCATTCCGTGACCGCCGACGGCGCCTTGACCGTCATCGATTACGAAAACGCGCAGAACACCTTCAAGACAACCCCCGCCGGAGCGATTGCCGTTCTTAAGGAAGACAAACTGCATCAGTGGATGAAGTCTCTGAACCTGGAAATGCCTACCATGGGCTTGCTCGATAACTACGACGGCGTGAACTGGCACGTTAAAGAACTGGCGGACATGCTCGCCAACCCGGCCGCGCGCCATAATCTCGAGCGCGATCTCCTCGAATACGCCACAAAATTTCACGAATCCGGCATCGTCGTCGACTTCGAGGAGGTTCCCGACGACAGCCAGCAACATTTTAAGAGATTCGCCGCAGAACTAGCCAACGCGCTGCACTCCGCCAATCTTAAATTAATGATCGCGCTCCCGGCTCGCGACGAGGATTACGACTACCGCTTCTTCGGCAAACAATGCGACGCCATCGTGCTGATGAACTACGATCAGCACTGGCTCACCTCGCCACCCGGGCCCATTGCCGCGCAGGAATGGTATGTAGAAAATCTGCGCCAGGTCTTAAAGGAAGTTCCCGCGCAGAAAATCATCGCGGCGGTGGGAAATTACGCCTACGACTGGTCGCTGGCCCCCAAGAAAAAACCAGAACCCGCGGAATCCCTCACCATCCAGGAAGCTTTGTTGCGCGCATCGGAATCCGAAACCGATATCGAGTTCGATGCAACGTCCCTAAATCCGCATTACTCCTACAACGATCAGCACGAACACGTGCACCAGGTATGGATGCTAGACGCGCTGACGGCCTACAACGAACTGCGCGCCAACGAACGCTTGGGTGTACAAGGCACGGCGCTCTGGCGATTGGGCTCGGCAGATACCTCCATGTGGCCAATCTGGGACGCTACCCGCCCGACCGACGCGATTCGCGCGAAAATTACTGACCTGCCTCCCGGGCCTGACCTGATTTTCGAGGGCGACGGCGACATCTGGCACTTTATCGATACGCCCAAGCACGGCCGCCGCAGCTTCACTTACGACGCAGCCAGTGATCTCTTCACCGGTGAAAAATATGAAGCCTACCCGCTCTCCTATCACATCGATCAGCTCGGCGCCGCTAAGAAGAAACTAGCGATCACCTTTGACGACGGCCCCGATCCGCGCTGGACGCCAAAAATTCTCGACATCCTGAAAGAAAAAAAGGTCCCGGCGACGTTCTTTGTCGTCGGAGTCGCGGGCAGCCAATATCCGCAAATTCTGAAACGCGAATACGCCGAGGGCCATGAAGTCGGCAACCACACCTACACGCATCCGAATTTTGAAGAAATTTCCCACACGCAGCTACGTTGGGAACTGAATCTCACCCAACGGCTGATCGAAAGCACTCTCGGCGTCAAATCCATCTTGTTCCGTCCGCCCTACGGCATCGATCATCAGCCCGAGTACGCCGAGGAAGTTTCGCAACTACCCATCGCCCAGGATATGGGCTACGTAATCGTTGGCCAGAAAGTGGATCCGCACGACTGGAAGCAGCCCAACGGCAAACAGGTTCCTGCCGCCGACATTGTTGATGGCGTACTTAGCCAGGCCAGCGAAGGAAACATCATTTTGTTCCACGATGGCGCCGGTGATCGTGCCCAGAC
>DATCOK010000086.1:0-1781 GCA_036564765.1 Candidatus Acidiferrum sp.
GGCGTGGGCAAAACAGAAGTCGCGCGCCGGCTGGCCGAATTTCTCTTCGGCTCCGAAAAATCGCTGGTGCGTTTCGACATGTCCGAATTCATGGAGAAGCACTCCGTCTCCAAACTGATCGGCGCGCCTCCAGGCTATGTGGGCTACGAAGAAGGCGGGCAGTTGACCGAGCGGGTCCGCCGCACTCCGTACTCAGTCATTCTTCTGGATGAAATTGAAAAGGCCCATCCGGACGTTTTCAACATTCTGTTGCAGGTGTTCGAAGACGGACAGCTCACCGACGGTCTGGGCAATACCGTTGATTTCCGGAATACCATCATCATCATGACTTCCAATCTTGGCGCGCGGCATCTGCAAAAGCGCACCTCCATGGGTTTCCAGTCGGGAACCGATGAAGCCGGCCAAAAGTCCATGGAAGAGCTGGTGATGAACGAAGTGAAGCGCGCTTTCAATCCGGAGTTTCTGAATCGTCTGGACGAAGTGATTATTTTCAATCCTCTTGGTGACGACGATTTGCTTCGCATTATCGATTTGCTGGTGGGGCAGCTGAACGACACGCTGATTCACCGGCAGGTACAAATCGTGGTTTCACCGGAAGCACGGCAGTGGATACTCGAGAAAACGTGTGCGGACCGCAGTTATGGGGCGCGGCCGCTGCGGCGGGCTTTACAGAAGTACGTGGAAGATCCGCTTTCCGAGGCCTTGATCCAGGGTGGAATCCAGAGGCCAGCGACGCTGCAGATTTACGTCGCCGGCGAAGCTCTGGCATTCCGGCCTGTGGGCGAGGCAACCCCTGTAGTTCACTAACGAATCTGACACCAAACGCGTCGTCGCAAGACGGTTGACCGACTGGGCGGCCGCAAAGCGCCCGGCGCATTAGCCAGCCCAACCGGGTCTGGCAGGAGATGAACATCTTGTGTTTGGGGGCGCGGCCTTGATCGCTTTCAAGGCCGCTCAAAGAAAAGTCTGTTTTCCTAACGGGGTTTTGACGGGCCGGGTTTGTTCGATCGCGATACTAATATTTGTTTTCGCCATCGTTTCACCCGCTGCTACGCGAAACAATGCCGGTGCAGACGCGTCCCCTCACGCAGCGCTTCCGTCCGAGTCCCGTCCCACGCAGGAATCGCCGCAAGCCGCGGCGCCACCCTCGCAAACACAGGTCGCTGCTCCCTCGCTGGCGGTGATTGAACGCATCGAGTTTCTAGGCAACCGCCGAATCCGCAGCGACACCTTAAAAGCGCGAATCTTTACCCGCGAAGGTGACCGCTATAACGAAGACACTTTGCGCCGTGATTTCCAGGCGCTTTGGAATACCCAGTTTTTTGAAGACGTAAAGTTGCGCGTCGAAGATTCCCCCGGTAACCCAAATTCAAAAATCGTCATCTTCGATGTAAAAGAGCGGCCGGTGATCCGCCGCATCCGTTATGATGGGATTCATTCTGTTTCGGAATCGGACATCCTCGACCGTTTTAAGGAGCGCAAGGTAGGGCTCACCGTGGAGAGCCAGTTCGATCCCACGCGCATCAAGAAAGCGGAAGTGGTCATCCGCGAACTACTGGGCGAGCACGGCCGCCAGTTCGCCAAAGTCACGCCGGAGTACGAAAAAATCGCTTCCAGTAACGCGGTGATTCTCGTATTCAAAATCGAAGAAGGCCCCAAAGTAAAAGTCGGGCACATCCAGTTCACCGGCAATCACGCCTTCAGCGACCGCAAGCTGATTCGCGCCATGCGTCACGACCGTCCGTACGCCATCCCGCTGTATTTCACAGAAATCGCGGTGC
>DATCOK010000087.1:0-2318 GCA_036564765.1 Candidatus Acidiferrum sp.
GCGAGCAAACGCGGAAATTGGTGTGTGGGGTTCCGCTCTAGGTGGATTTTCTAGCTGCTCGATGGTTGCTGTTGGGTCATGCAGTGCAACGTGCCTAGACCGAGGACTAAGTCGCGGCAGGCGACGCCTACCACTTGGCGATCCGGAAAGAGGGTGGCGAGTTTGTTCAGCGCGACGCGGTCGTTGGCGTCGTTGAACGTGGGGACGATCACCAAACCGTTGGCGATGTAAAAATTTGCGTAGCTGGCGGGCAAGCGTTGGTCGGCGAAATAAACCGCTTTGGGCATGGGCAGCGTTTCGATGCGCAGAGGACTGCCGTCCTGGTCAGTCATTTGCTGCAGGCGTGCGAGATTTTCCTGCAACGGCTTGTAGTTTTCGTCGGTGCGGTCTTTTTCGACCACGGTAATGACGGTCGTCGGGTTGACGAAGCGGGTCAGATCGTCCACGTGGCCGTGGGTGTCGTCGCCGGCAATTCCGCGGTTCAGCCACAGAACCTTTTTGATACCCAGGTAGGCACGAAACATTTCTTCGTAATCGGCGCGCGTGAATCCGGGATTGCGCTCCTGCGTTTTGCTGAGCAGGCACTCTTCAGTGGTGAGCAGCGTTCCGCGACCATTAACGTCGATGCTGCCGCCTTCGAGGATGACGCAGCGGCCTTTGTGCGTCGGATGCCAGACGCGATGCTTGAGGTGCAGATTTGCCTTGCTTACCGCGACGGCGTCTTTTTTGTGATTCGAATATTTCGCCCAGCCGTTGAAGGAAAAGTGGTTGTAAGCCACTTCGCCGCGCGAGTCGCGCACGCAAATCGGACCGGAGTCGCGCATCCATCCTCGATTGGTCGGCACGCGAAAGAAGTCGACGGTTTTTAGATTGACGCCGGATTGTTTCAGGATCGATTTAACGCGTGATTCGGCAGTCCCATTTTCTACCAGCAGATAGACCCGCTCCACTTCGGCTAATAGACGCACGATTTCCGCGAAGGCCCAGGGGATGGCGGGAAATTTTCCCGGCCAGTCGGTTATTTCATGCGGCCATCCGAGCCACGTGGCTTGGTGCGGTTCCCACTCGGCGGGCATGCGATAGCCGAGTTCGAACGGAGTCGGAGCGGTTTTCACTGCCGGACGCTTCGCAGACATTATTCTCCGAGCCAACGATTCAGAATCGGCTGGTAGGCATCAATCCGGCGGTCGCGCAGGAACGGCCAGTTGCGCCGAGTTTCTTCGCTTTTGGCCGGATCGCATTCGACGACGAGAATCTCTTCGCGGTCATCGGCAGCTTGCGAAATAATTTCGCCAAAGGGATCGGCGACGAAGGAATTTCCCCAGAACTCCAGGCCGGAGTCGCCCTTGGCAACACCGCCTTCGAAGCCCACGCGATTGACGACTGCGGCGTAAACACCATTGGCGATGGCATGACTGCGCTGAATGGTGCGCCAAGCGTCCAGTTGCGCTTTGCCGAATTGCGCTTTTTCGTGCGGGTGCCACCCGATGCTGGTGGGATAAAAAATAACTTGCGCGCCGCTGAGCGCGATGAGCCGCGAGCCTTCGGGATACCACTGATCCCAGCAAATCTGCACGCCGATGCGCGCGTATTTGGTATCAAAATTCGGAAAACCAAGATCGCCCGGCGTGAAATAAAACTTTTCGTAGTAGAGCGGGTCGTCGGGGATGTGCATCTTGCGGTATTTGCCGAGAAAAGCTCCGTCGGCGTCGAGCACCGCGACCGTGTTGTGGTAAATTCCCGGCGCGCGGCGTTCGAATAGAGAAATCACCAAGGCTACGCGAGATTCCTTGGCCACTTGCGCGAGTCTTTCGGTCACCGGGCCGGGAACGGCTTCCGCTAAATTGAAAAGTTCGGCGTCTTCCGTGCGGCAAAAATATTCGCTGCGAAATAGTTCGTGCAAGGAAATGATTTGCGCGCCACGCTTGGCAGCTTCACGAATCTTTTCGATCGCACGTGTGAGATTCTCTTCCGCGTCGTTGGTGCATTTCATCTGCGCCAGGCCGATGGTGAATTTGTCCGCCATAAATTCAGTTTAACATGCTCGTTTCGCGGCGCTGTTCCGCCGTTTTGTTCTTTCTTTCTGAACGAGTTTGTACTATCAATCTCAGCGCACGGCAACTCGCATATAATCGGCGCATCATTTCTGGCGCAATCCTTTCGCGCAATCCTACTTCGGGAGAGCCAATGGCGAAGCAGCCCAAGAAAACAATAACTGGTCGCGTCCTGCACGACCCGGTGAAGGATAAATTGCGGCCGATTTTTCCACTGGACCTCGCCAAGTGCGGCACCATCGACGAGCTGGTGCGGGCCATGAG
>DATCOK010000088.1:0-7248 GCA_036564765.1 Candidatus Acidiferrum sp.
AGATGAGGCCGATAAAGCGCTGCGGGACACAATCGCCCTCTACGCCACCCCTCACTGGGATTCTTGTATATGGAACAGATGATGAAGAGACAAAAGAATTTGTTGGGATTTTTGCAAACTCCGTAACATCTGGGGGTGCCGGAGGAATGCCTCCCCAGCCAGGATCAACGCTCACAGTACTCGTGGGGAGCAGAACACATTTTTCCATGCATCGAAAGGAGATACTTAGTCCCCCGCCGATCAGGAATAAAAAGAGTAGGCTAATAAAGAAACCTTAATTGCTGTGCAATTTCAAACGGCACCATTACCACCCTTTCCGCCTTGTCTTGATTCCGCGCCCGCATGCTATACTTTGAAACCCGTCCCCATGCGGTTTTGCGCTATGTGGACTGGGTCTTTTATTTTCGGGCCTTGCGGCCGCGTACCGCCGCCGGCGCCTTGCAGCTTTAGGGGGAAATATCGCAGAACGTACTTTCCGGCAGAGCGACCGCATCCGCGTAAACGAACGCATCCGGGCGCGTGAAATCCGGGTCATCGATGAAGAAGGCGGCCAGCTCGGCGTCATGCAGCCTTTCGAAGCCATTCGCATGGCGAAAGAAAAGGGTCTGGACCTGGTGGAGATTTCACCCACCGCCGATCCGCCGGTTTGCAAGATTACCGATTACGGCAAATATCTTTACCAGGCCAACAAAAAAGCGCACGAACAGCGCAAGAGCAGTCGCGGTTCGCAGCTCAAGGAAGTAAAGTTTCGACCGGCCACCGCGGAACACGACTATCAGGTTCGCAAGAACCAGATCATCCGTTTTCTCGGGGAAGGCCACAAAGTCCGCGCCATGATTTTTCATCGTGGCCGCGAAATGGCCCACCAGGAAGTCGGCCGCGCCAAGATGAACCGCCTGCTTGGGGAAATCGGCGACAACGGCCAGGTGGAAACCATGCCGCGCATGGAAGGCAATGTTTTAGTGGCGTTGTTGGCGCCTAAAAAAGGCGCTCCCGCCGCGAAGCCCGCCGGTCAACCGGCCAACGCGCAGCAATCGCAGTAGCGCGAATCGCTTCGCAAGAGCGTTTCGCATCAGCAACGACGAAGTCATCGCGAGAGGATTTAAGAAATGCCAAGAAATCGGTCCAATCCTAAAATGAAGTTGAAGACCCACCGTGGCGCCAAGAAGCGTTTCAAGGTCACCGCCACCGGCAAAATTCTTCGCATGCACTCCGGCAAGCGCCACTTGCTCGGCACCAAGGCTCCCGGCCGCATGCGCAAGCTGAAGAAGCTCACGCTGGTGAACGCCGCCGACAAGGCCAACGTGAAGCTGTTGCTTCCGTACGCTTAGATTTTTCGCTGCGCGCGGTACAGTACATAGCGCAGCGCGGGAAATTTCAGCCTCAATCCATCGAAGCTGAAGTCGTCGCAGTAAAAAAGCCGGGCGCAAGCCCGCATCGTCAGCCGCAAGGCTCAACGATCATCGCGCCAGGCAGCGCTTCACGGGTGCCTGCCGGCCGATAGCAGCCGCAGCAACATCGCTCGCCTCACGGCGAGCATCAGCGGCTGCCGCAGTTCATACCGGAGATAAACCCGTTGCCGTACGCGTGTTGCTGTGCGTGCGCGCAACCCGTTGTCTCCCATTCAATCTAGGAGAAACCCAGATGGCTCGCGTAAAACGCGGCACCAAACGCCGTGCACGGCGTAAGAAGTATCTCAAGCGCACCAAAGGTTTTTTTCTCACCAAGAGCAAGCTGTACCAGTCCGCACAGGAAGCTGCCAATCGCGCCGATCGCTATGCCTTCCGCGACCGCCGCGTGAAAAAACGGCAATACCGCCGCTTGTGGATCCAGCGTATCGGAGCCGCCGCGCGTCTCAACGGTCTCACCTACGGTCAGTTGATTCACGGCCTGAAAGCCGCCGGCGTCGACCTCGACCGCAAAATCCTTGC
The DNA here is from genome assembly GCA_036564765.1 of Candidatus Acidiferrum sp. Taxonomy (GTDB): domain Bacteria; phylum Acidobacteriota; class Terriglobia; order Acidiferrales; family UBA7541; genus Acidiferrum. The sequence continues at coordinate 1,932 of DATCOK010000088.1, forward strand.
GGACATGGCCGTCAAGGATGCCGCCGCTTTTACGCTGCTCGCCGAGCAAGCCAAAGCCGCCGCGCCGCCGCAAAAGAAAAAGAAAGCCGCCTAGCTTTTCATAGTACGGGTAAGCACATGGTTTTGCCCGTGCTCCACGCACGCTTCTAAAAACCGGCTGCCCCAGGTTCGCAGGGTGAACCTGGGTCTTGGTTTTTTCCGGTTCGACTTTGGTGTCAGAGCGGCACGAACGAAAATTCGCGCGAACAGTTACAATAATTCCCAACCCATGACTTCGGCCGAAAACGTCACCGCGAAAAAACTCGCTGATCTCGGCGCAACGCAACCCGAGCAGGTCGCGCCGCTATTCGCCCAGGTGCGCGAACGTTTCGACGCCGAATCCGCTCAAGTAAAAAACGAAGAATCCTGGAAGCTTTTTCGCGACGGCTGGCTCGGCCGCAAATCCGGCGTGCTCACGCACATCACCGATAACTGGCTGAAGCCCTCCGCTCCCGCGTTGAAGCCCGCGGTCGGCGCGGCTCTCAATCAACTGCGCGCCCACGTCGAATCCAAAATCGAAGCGCTGCGCGCCGCCTCGGAATCCGGCGCGGAATCCGCGGCCACCGCACGCGAACGCGTCGACCTTTCGCTGCCCGGCGTGATTCGCCCCATCGGCTCGCGCCATTTGATCCGCCAGGTCTTCCAGGAAATCGAAGACATCTTCGTCTCCATCGGCTTCTCCGTCGCCGAAGGCCCGGAAATCGAATCGCCCTACTACAATTTTGAAGCGCTCAACATTCCGGAATTTCATCCCGTGCGCGACGACATGGACACCTTTTACATCGATCTGCCGTCCAACGCCGGAAAGAGTTCCACTTCCGGTCTGCTGTTGCGCACCCACACCTCGCCGGTGCAAATCCGCACCATGGAAAAAACCCAGCCGCCCGTGCGCGTCATCGTGCCCGGCAAGGTCTATCGCCGCGACAATCCCGACGCCACCCACTCCTTCATGTTTCACCAAATCGAAGGCTTGGCCGTCGACACCGACATCACCTTCTGCGATTTCACCGGCACTATCGAATATTTCGTCAAACAATTTTTCGGCCCCGGCGTCAAGACTCGCTTCCGCCCCAGTTATTTTCCGTTCACCGAGCCTTCCGTAGAATTCGACGCCACCTGTGTTTTCTGCGGCGGCCAGGGAGTCAATTCGAACGGCACGACCTGTTCCAAATGCAAAGGCTCCGGCTGGATCGAACTTTTTGGCGCCGGCATGGTCGACCCCGCGGTCTACGGCTTCGTCAACTACGACCCCAAAAAAGTCAGCGGCTTCGCCTTCGGGATCGGCATCGACCGCCTGGCCATGCTCAAATACGGCATCGACGACATTCAGGTTTTTTTTCAGAACGACGTGCGTTTCTTGCGGCAGTTCCCGTGAGTCGTTCGAACGAGTTGAGAACGAGTTTCGAAATGAGTAAGGACGCCGGCAGCGTGAGATTTGCGGACGCCAAAAATCGCTTCTCCAATCGCGTGGCCGACTATCTCCGCTACCGGCCGCGCTATCCCGCGGGTGTACTCGACCTGATGCATGCCCAGTGCCAGCTCGCTCCGTCGCAGGCCATCGCCGACATCGGCTCCGGCACCGGTTTCCTCGCTGAGCTTTTTCTGAAAAATGGCAACGCCGTCTTCGGCGTCGAGCCTAACAAAGAGATGCGCGAGGCCGGCGAAGAATATCTCGCGGCCTACCCGCGCTTCGTCAGCATCGACGGCTCCGCGGAAGCCACCACGCTCGTCGAGCAAAGCGTCAGCTTCGTCACCGCCGGCCAGGCCTTCCACTGGTTCGAACCGCAAGCCACTCACCGCGAATTTTCGCGCATCCTGCGTCCCAACGGTTGGGTCGCCGTGGTGTGGAACGATCGCAGCACCGCCGAATCCGGTTTCGCGCAAGCCTACGAAGACTTGCTGCAGCGTTTCGGCACCGACTACGCCCGCGTCAAGGACTCCTATCCGCAGGTCGAAGACATCCGCAGATTTTTCGGCCACGACAATTTTCTGACCCGCGAACTCCCCAATCATCAGATTTTCGATCGCGCGGGTTTGCGCGGCCGCCTGCGCAGCAGTTCCTACGCACCCGCGGAAGGCCACGCCAATTACGAACCGATGATGACGGAGCTCGACAAACTTTTTAGCGCGCACCAGCAAAACGACCAGGTCCGCATGGATTTCTCCACCTGGGTCTATCTCGGCCAACTAAATCCCGGCGGTCACCCCGCATGAAGATTCTCTACAACTGGCTGCAGGATTTCGTTCCGGTCACCGCTTCGCCGGATGAACTCGCTTCGCGTCTCGCGCTCTCCGGCACGAACATTGGCGGCGTCGAAAAAAACGCCGGCACCACCATCATCGACGCCGAGGTCACTTCCAATCGCCCCGACTGCCTCAGCCATTTCGGCATCGCCCGCGAAGTCAGCGCCATTTACAAACTCCCGCTCAAGCCTGTGTCCCCCAAGCCCCCGGAAGGCGCCGCCAAAGCTGCCGACGCCATTAAAGTAGAAATCCAATCGCCAGAACTCTGCGGCCGCTTCACCGCTCGCGTCATTCGCGGCGTAAAAATCCAGCCCTCACCCGCGTGGCTCAAGGAACGCCTCGAAGCCTGCGGCGTGGCCAGCATCAACAACGTCGTCGACATCTCGAACTACGTCATGCTCGAGCTGGGTCACCCGCTGCACACTTTCGACTACGACAAGATCCGTGACCACTCCATCGTGGTGCGTGCGGTGAAGCCTCGCGCATCTGGTGCGCCGAACGCCGCGATCGAAAAAACCAAAACCCTCGACGGCCTTGAGCGCCAGCTCGATCCCGGCACCTGCGTCGTCTGCGACGGCGACGGCTCGCGCATCGTGGGCATCGGCGGGATCATGGGCGGGGCTGACACCGAAATTTCTTTCTCCACCAAAAATGTTTTGATCGAATGCGCCTGGTTCGATCCCATTGTCATTCGGCGCGCCACGCGCGCGCTCAAGCTGCACACCGAAGCCTCCACGCGCTTCGGGCGCGGCGCCGACCCGAACATGGCTGAAGTGGCCTCGCGCCGCTGCGCCGAACTGATCCTACAACTGGCCGGCGGGGAATTGCTCGCCGGACTCGTCGATGTTTATCCCGGCAAGCGCCCGCCAAAAAAAATTCAGGTCACCCGCGCCGAACTTCTCCGCATCATGGGTGCTGACGTTCCCGACAAGGAAATCGAATCCATTCTTGGCGCTCTCGGTTTCGCGCCCGTTCGCGTCGATCAAAATCGTGGCGCCACCGGTTCCCTTCTCGCCGTGTGGGAATGCACGCAACCTTCCTGGCGCGCCGAGGTCTCGCGCGAAATCGATCTCATCGAAGAAATCGTCCGCGTGTACGGCCTCGATAAATTTCCTCCGCGTTTGCCCGCGGCCCGCCAGGGCGCCGCGCGTCTCGCGCACTACGAAGCCGAGTCGCGCCTTCGCGAACGCCTCATCGGTCTCGGCTATCGCGAAATTCTCACCATCCCGCACGTAGCCGAAGAGCGCGACGCCATTTTTCGCCCGGCCGACACTCAGCTCGCGCGCCTCGCCAATCCGCTCTCCGAAGAAGCGGGCGTGCTCCGTTCCACCGGCGCCGTCAGCATGGCCGCCGCGATCGAATGGAATCTCAATCACAGCCAGCGCAACGTGCGCCTCTTCGAAATCAGCCATCACTATCGTCTGCACGGCGACAAATCGGTGGAGACCCGCATCCTCACCATCGGTGCGACCGGAGCCGCGCGCGAAAAAGGCGTGCACGATTCCTCGCATGAATTTTCTTTCGCAGATCTGAAAGGCGATCTCGATGCTATCGGCGCCTTTGCTGGCGGCTTGCGCTGGGAAGATTCCTCCGCCGAGTGGCTCCATCCCGCGCGCCGCGGCGCAATTTTCCTCAACGTCGAGCAGCTGGGCGTCGCCGGCCAACTTTCTCGACGCGTCGCCGAACGCCTCAAACTACGCCAGGACGTTTTCCTTGCGGAAATCAATCTCGGCCCGCTCTACTGCTCCTTTTACGGCGTGAAAAATTCCCGCCGCTACCAGCCCATCCCGCGTTTCCCCAGCGTCGAGCGCGACTTCTCCCTCTTGCTCTCCGACGGTTTACACTTTTCTGACGTCGCAAAATCCATCTCCGCGCTAAAAAGTCCTGAGATTGCTTCCGTCGAAGCCGCGGATCTCTTTCGCGGAAAAAATGTGCCCGCCGGAAAATATTCGCTACTCATCAAAGTCGCGCTGCAAAGCCGCGAAGCCACGCTCACTGACGCGCAAATCAACGAAATATCCGCGCGCATTGTCGCCGCGCTCGAAAAGGACCTCGGCGCGCAACTCCGCACCGCGTAAAATCCTGTGGATTTACGCCGCCTTTGCAGTGCCAATGCCCAGTGTTTGTGCTAAATTGGCCCCTGCGGCGAGAGCCTCAGAAAAAATGAACACCATCCGCATGCCGGTTAAAACTCAAATTTTCGGCCAGATGTATACCATTCACGGCGATCTCGACGATGGCTACATCCAGAAACTAGCCCTCTACGTGGATGAAAAAATGCGCGCCGTGGCCAACGCTACCTCCACCGTCGACACCCAAAAAGTCGCCGTGCTCGCCGCCCTGGCCATCGCCGACGAATTGCACGGTACCAAAAGCGACATCGGCAACCGCGAAGAACTCCTCAAAGAACAAGCCCAGCGCTGCCTGACGCTGGTCGAACGCGCCCTCCGCCAATCCGTCTAACTCCCTGGAGTTTCTTTAGGAGGCGGGGGCTTCAGCCCCCGCGTTATCAACGCAACGCGCGCGGGGCTTGAGCCCTGAAGAAAGCTTCTCGGATCACTGCGACCACTCGGTAGGCGTGCGATCCCAGCGGTGTTTCCGCAACTCCGCATGCAACTCCGCCGCCAGCGGCCCGCGATCGCTCGCCGCCAGATTCGTCGCCACATGTTTCCGCCGCCGCATCCCCGGAATAATCGTGCTCACATCCGAATTATTTAAAATAAAGCGCAGCGCCATCTCCGGCATGCTCATCCCGTCGCGCAACAAGGGTTTCAACGCCTCGGCATGCTGCACGCTGCTCCGTAGATTCTCTTCGACAAAATACGTACTCCGCCAATCGCCCTCCGGCCAGCTACTGTCCACCGTCAGCGTTCCCGTCAGCGTTCCTTCGTCAAAGGGCACACGCGCAATCACCGCCACATTTTTCTCGCGGCACGCGGGAAATAATTCGTCCTCCGGATTCTGATCGAAAATGTTGTAAATCACCTGCACCGCGTCGATCAGCCCGGACCTCACCGCGCGAATTCCGTTCCAG
>DATCOK010000089.1:0-8381 GCA_036564765.1 Candidatus Acidiferrum sp.
GTCCCACACCACCCAGATTTCGCCATTGTTCTCGAAGAACAGCTCATCGTTGATGAGCCCGCGATTCACGATGGAGGCGACCATCTCCCAGTAGCTGATGACCATGCGGATGTAGGTGTTTTCTTCGCTGCTTTGCGGATACTTCTGCATCATGTCTTCGGGGGACTGCGGATGGAAATTCTCCACAAACCACGAGCGGGCCTGGCGCAGGCGGGGTTCGCGGCGCATGTCGTACAGGCGCAACATCAAATTTACTTCGTCATAGCTGATCTGGCTCACGGGCTTCTCCTCATTAATTGGCCGTTTCGCCGGCTTTTATTGGCTGCGGGATCGGCAGCGGGCCGGCAAGCTCAAGTCTTTGTACCAGAGAAACGGGAATACTCTGGCGTTGAAATTCGGACTGGATGCGGCGGCGCAGCTCACGGGAAACTTCGTCACCGTGATTCGGCAGTGTGCGCACCTGCAATCGTACCGTAGCGGCGTTGCGATCGAAACTTTGCACTCCGAGGACGCGGGGACCGTCGACGAGCACTTTGGACCAAGTTTGATCGGCGCGCATCTCGGAAGCTGCGACCTCGAGGGCCTTCATGGTTTTATCCAGCGGAGCATCGGGAGCCAAGGGGATGTCGATAAAGGCCTGGGACCAGTCGCGGCTCAAGTTACTGACACTGCGAATTTCGCCGTTGGCGATAGTAACGAGGGCACCGCGTGCGTCACGGACGACGGTGCGGCGCAAGGTAATGTGATCGACGCGGCCAATGGTTTCGCCGAATTGAATAATGTCGCCGACCATGTACTGGTCTTCGAAAATTATGTAAAAGCCCGTGATGATGTCGCGGACGAGATTTTGCGCACCGAAACCGACGGCCAAGCTGGCGAATCCGGCGAGGGTGGCGAGGGGCGTTACGTTAATGCCGAATTCCGGCAGGGCGGTGAGCAGCGCGATGACCCAGACGAGTTTGGTGCCGGCGCTGAAAAGCAGGCCGGCGAGGGTGCGGGTCTGCTGTTCGCGCATCTGCGCTTCGCGCGTCTGCGAGGAAGCGCGCTTGATCACCAGGTTGGTGACCGCCCGCAAGAGGCGGTTCAGAATGAGCGCGGCGGCCAGAATCCCGAGGAGATGCAGGCCATTGCGCAGCGAAAATTCTGACCAGTGGGCGAAGGTATTGGACATAAACTTTACAGGAGGCCGAGTATAACATTGGAGCTTGGCCGTATGTGTTGGACGCGCCGCAGAAGCGCATTTGCGTCGCGAAGGGGGCGGACGATGATTCAGGAGGGTGCAGGCCGGCGCAAATTTCTAGGCGCGATGCTGGCGGCGGGGACTTGCGCGATTCTTGCGAGCGAGCTGGTCGGGCAGGAAACGCTGCGTAAGCGGCGCGTCAATCCCGATGGTAGTCTCGCCGACGACGACCCGGTTCCGGAAAATGCCGCCACGCGGAAGAGCGAGCTGGAAGGGAACGAGAAAGATGTCAAAAAGAAGGTTGAGAAGTTGTTCAGGTTGGCCACAGAACTGAAAGAAGAAGTGGATAAGACCGATGCGGTGAAGGTCTTGTCGGTTGCGATGCTGAGGAAAACGGAAGAGATCGAGAAGTTGGCCAAGGACATCAGGGCGCGGGCGAAGGGTTAGTAATGGCGCGCCCGGTGAGGTTCGAACTCACGACTTCCAGCTTCGGAGGCTGGCACTCTATCCATCTGAGCTACGGGCGCTCTCCCAGATTGTATCAGGCTGCTTGGCCCAAGTGCATGCTGGCGGAGGTGGTCGGTCGAAGAAAAGGTTTACGGCTGTGGAACGGGTAAAAGAGAGAAGGGAAGCGTATGGTCGGGACGACTGGATTCGAACCAGCGACCTCACCCACCCCAAGGGTGCGCGATACCAGGCTTCGCTACGTCCCGACCGGTTGGTGATGAATTATCGTAGCCTGGGAGTTCAAGGCTATCATCGCTCTTCGAGAAGGGTCAAGAAAGCGCGCAGGGTGTCGCGAAGATCGAGTAGCATTTTGCGGCTGAGAATTTGGGGGGTATCCTCAGCGGGAGCCAGCTTGCCACCGGAACCGTTGCCGGCGTCGATGCGCATCTGTTCGCTGAGATGGCGGCGGGCGCCTTCGGCGGTGAAACCTTCGTCGTACAGCAAACGTTTGATCTTGAAGACCATGTCGAGGTCTTCCTGGCGGTACAAGCGATGGCCGCTGGGGCTTTTCACCGGTTCCAGCATGGGGAATTCGGACTCCCAGTAGCGCAACACGAAAGGCTTCACTTCCGTCAAGCGACTGACCTCGCCGATGCGGTAGTAATTGCTCTCGTCTTCCGGAAGTGTTTGCGCCGCGGTGCCGTTGGTGGACATCGTTAATTCATCCCAATTCGTTTCAGGATCGGTAACAATAATTCCCGGTCCCAAGCCTTCATCCTAAGCCAAAATTCGGGGTTGTCAACGCGCTCCGCCTTCAGCTTCGCTGTTTTTGTCGCGGCGTTTGCGGAGGCGCTGGATGAAGCGGATAGGGGTGCCGACGAAATCAAATTTGGCGCGTATCTGATTTTCGAGGAAGCGCTCATAGCTGAAGTGCAGCGGATTTTTCTGGTTGGTGAACATGAGAAAGGTCGGGGGAGCAACTTTGGCCTGGGTGATGTAGTAGATGCGCACAGGGCGGGCTTTGGGAGTGGTGCCGCGCTGCAAGTCGACTTCTTCCTTGAGCCAGCGGTTCAGTTCTGGTGTGGAGATTTTTCTCTGGCGCGCATTCCAGCACTGATCGATGAGGGGCCACAATTTATCGACACGCTCGCCGGTGCCTGCGGACAGAAATACAATCGGCGCATAACTCAGGAATTTCAACTTTCCGCGAATCATCTTTTCGTATTCGAAGAGCAGGCGACCGACTTCAAAATTCTCGGGTTGATGGCGCTCGCCCGGGCGCCGCTTCGATTTGCCCTTGGCGCTGTCCGCATCGCGGGCCTCGGCGGCGCGCGCGGCCTGGACGGCCAAATCCCACTTGTTGATGACGATGACCACGGAACGGTTGGACTGCTCCGCGTAGTTGGCGATTTGCGCGTCGCCCTGGGTCACGCCTTGTTCTCCGTCAACGACCAGGAGGGCGACGTCACAGCGTTCCAATCCGCGGCGGGCCATGACTACACTCAATTTTTCGGCGACGAGAGTGGTCTTGCCTTTGCGGCGGATGCCGGCGGTGTCCACGAAACGGTAGGTGTGTTCGCCGCGCACTACTTCGGTATCGACGTTGTCCATGGTGGTGCCAGGAATGGGAGAGACGATGGAGCGTTCCTCGCCGGCGAGGCGGTTGAGCAGCGTGGATTTGCCTACGTTGGGGCGGCCGATGATGGCGACTTCTATGACGTCGCGCCGCTGTTCTTCTTCGACGGACTCCACGACTTCCACCTGCGAGAGGGCCGCATCGAGTAAATCGTCAATGCCGCTGCCATGTTCCGCGGCGATGGGAAAGACCGGAACGCCCATGGAGTGAAAGGCGCCGATGTTGGCTTCCTGCGAACGCGCATCGACCTTATTGGCGGCAATGACGAAGGGCTTGCCGGTGGTGCGTAACAGGCGCGCCAACTCCTGATCCAAAGGCGTAACACCGGCATGGGTATCCACCACCAGCACCAGGATCGCCGCGTTGTCGATGGCCAGGCGGGCTTGGCGCAAAATTTCGCGGGGGATAAGGGCCTTGTCGTCCGGGACCAGTCCGCCGGTGTCGACAATTTCAAGCCCGCGACCGCGCCACTCGGCCTTGCCGTAAATGCGATCGCGGGTGATGCCCGGCTCATCGGTAACGATGGCGCGGCGCGTGCCAGTCAGGCGGTTGAACAGCGTGGATTTGCCCACATTGGGGCGTCCAACAATGACCAGCGAAGGTAAAGTTTGTGTCATGAGTGAGAGTCGCGGCAATTCGCAGGTAACACGCGCGCGAAACCGCAACAGGACGAGCCACAACTGTACAGCATCGCGAGTGCAGTCCCAAGCCGGGTGAGAGGACCGCAATTTTCCCTTGGGTGTTCAATATTAGACAGTCAGAACCATCATTCTCCGATATCGTTTCCGCTCCTTCCTGAAAGAGCTGATTGGACAACATGGCGTCAGGCGCGTTTCTTGCAGGGATTGGTGTTCGGAACTGCTGGGCTAGAGCAGGATTTCTTGCTATCGCGATTACTTGCGTTCCATCCTTCATCTCAGCTCAAAAGCGCCCCGAAGCCACGCAAGGCCCTTCGGTGGCTAGTAACGCGCCTGACTTCGCAGCTCCTGCGAGTGAGTTCGCAGGGCCGGAACGATGCGCCTCCTGCCACAAGGAAGTAGCCACTGAGTACGGAAAAACCAGCCACGCCAAGTTGGTCTTCCCGGGAAAGGATTACATTCACGGGTGCGAGAGCTGCCACGGCCCAGCGAAAGCTCATGCCGATGCCATCCAGGCAGCGCACGGTGATGACGCCGCCACAGCAAAGGTACTGCACGACTTCCCGCTCTTCACTTTTAAAGCTTCCGCCGCCGAAAACGCCGCGCGCTGTCTTTCCTGCCACATCTCCAGCAAACAGCAAGAATTCTTCGAACACTCCGAGCACGCGGGGCACGGGATTTCCTGCAACCAATGCCACACCGCGCATCTCGTCGACGAGGTAAAGGACCACAGCAGGGGAAGTCTGAGTTATCCACAAGCCGAATTTTTTCAGCTCCCCAAGTTGGCCGACGAAACGCGCTGGCTGCACAACAGCTTGCTGAAGCAGTCGGAGCCGGCGTTGTGCTTCACGTGCCACCTTACGATCCAAGCGAAGTTTGCATTGCCGGAACATCATCGGGTGCCGGAAGGGCTGATGAAGTGCTCCGACTGCCACAATCCGCACGGTACGCCGCACCTGGCCAGCACGAATAAATCGGTGGTCGAGACGTGCGTCAACTGCCACGTCGAAAAACGCGGCCCGTACGTGTTCGAACACCCGGCGGTAAAAATCGAAGGCTGCGTAAGCTGCCACAACCCACACGGGAGCACCAACCGCATGTTGCTGGTGCGCCGGGAGGGTCGGCAGCTCTGCCTGGAGTGCCACACTGGATATCACGGTCAAGCGCAGGTTCCGCACAGCCGGCTGGGCTTTCAGACCAGCGGCGAATGCACGCGTTGCCACGTGACCGTGCATGGCTCGAACTTTGATGTGAATTTCCTCCGGTGAAGCGGGGCATGGCTTTTATGAGACGAGTCTCTCAATTCCTGATGTTGGCGTCCGGCTACCTGCTCCTCGCACCCGCGCTGTACGCCCAAGATGATCCCCAGCCGCGGCCAATCGTACTGGGTGGATTTGACCTCAGTGGTTCAGCGACAGCTGGATTTCGCTTCGAAGATGTCAAAGGCTACGCTCCGCAATTCCAGGAGCTGATCAATCTCGGAAAAGGCTTTCGGCTGCTGGATTTCGATTTGAATGGAGTGAACGCGGGCGAGAAAAGTTCCTTCGCGGACACTTTTTCTCTGCAGTTAAGTGGATTGGGCGGCGATCCGTTTCCGAGTGCGCAATTCATGATTTCCAAGCACAAAGTCTACGACCTGCGCGTCAACTGGCGTCAAAGCTACTTCTACTGGAACCAGAACGATAATGTGGTGCTGCCCATCGCCGCTGCGGCCGTCGGTCTTTCGAGTGGGGGCACCAGCAACCACGATTGGGCTACGGTCAGGAAATTCGGTTCCGTGGATCTGACGCTTTACGCAACCGATCATTTGCGCTTCCGTTTCAACTATTACCGTCCTTCGAACCAAGGTTCGACCTTCACGACGCGATCGCCAGATTTTTTGGGCGCGCCGAGTTTCTGGGGAGCCTTTGCACGTGCCAATCCCTATTTTCTGTTTGCGCCGCTGAATGATGAAACGAACCGGTTCACCGGCGGAGTGGACTACAGCGTAAAAGACTGGAATTTTCATTACAGCGCCGGATATCAGGCCTTCACGGAAAACATCAGTTTGAACAACACGACCTCACCGGAAGTCAGCATCAACCCGCTTACCAGTTCGATGGTGACGCCACTCACCGATTTTAATATGTCGCAATTCCGGCGATTGACGACTCCGATCAGCGAGTTTTCATTTCTCGGTAGGCCGCGGCCCAAGCTCGAATGGCGGGGAGGCTACATCTTTTACCGCTACCAAGGCCCGGCGACCTTCGATCAATCGTTCTCGGGCATCGCGCCGGACGCAACCAAGGCTCTGGTGCCGTATACCATCACGCAAAGCGGCCGAGCCAACGTGACGGAGCCGAACCACATCGTGAGTCAGGGTTTCACTTATCACCTGTATTCGTGGTGGGGCATCGATCTTGACTATCGTTATTCGCGGTTCACCAGTGATTCGGTGGGAAATTTCAGTAGTTTGTTCAACAGTACGGCAGCGACCTCGGCGGTTGCCGACACCAACTGGCGCGACGGCTTGCACGACCTCACGCTGAGCATGGACTTCCGTCCGATTCCGGCGCTGATTATTCGGCCGGGCATTCAGCTACTGAAGTCCGATGTGGAATTTTTCGAGGATGGCGTTTCGGATCCGGCCACCAGCCTACGCACGAAATCGGTGAGACCGGTGATCAGTTTCGGGTACGATCCGGGCAAACTGTTCAGTGTCCGCGGCGACTTCCACAGCATGACCAGCGGATCGTCGTACACGGCGATTACCCCGCACACGCAGCAAGTGGCGCACTTTGTGGTGCGCATTCGCCCTACCGCGAAGTTTTCCATCGAAGACGAAGTCAGTTTTGGTAACTACCGGCTGCTCACCACCAATTTTAAGAACAATATTCGAACGAACGGCATCACCGTGAACTACTCGCTGGGCGAGCGGTTTTCGATCTTCGCAGGGTTCAGCTACGAAAGTTACTTCGCGGAGGGCGACATTCTGTATTTGCGAGGAACGCCTCCGCTGGCCAATACGCTGCAAGATCAGGAAGTGAATCGCGTGCTGTCCGGAGGCTTCGAAGCCAAATTGATGAAGCGCGCGGGCATTCGATTCTCGGGAAACTTTGATCGCTCGAGCGGTACTGGTGCGATCACCGGTGAGCCCCCAGCGTACGGACCCGTCACCTGGCCGCTGGCTACCGGTTCGATTTATTACGATTTGCCGCGCGCAGGACGCCTGGCGGTGGACCTGCAGCGCACCTATTACCTGGAAGAAATTGTTACGGGTAATAACTTCAGCGCGAATTTGCTTACGATTCGGTGGACCAAGAATTTCTAAGAAACGCCGCGGAAATTACTTATTAGGAGAATCCATGCGTTTATTCCCGAAAGTCGTTGGAGCCGCCGCACTTTTCGGCTTCGTATTGCTAATGTCGGCACTACGCCCCACATTCACCTCCAGCGCGCCCGCCAGCGCGCAAGACGTGTATCTGGACAAATGTTCGGTCTGTCACGCCCAGGACGGTTCCGGCAACACCGCGAAGGGCCGCAAGCTGAAAGTAAAAAATGCGCGTTCGCCGGAAGTACAAAAGCTCAGCGAGGCAGAAATGGTGGAGATCATTGGCAAGGGGAAGGGTAAAGATATGGACGGCTTTGCCAAAGAACTTGGCGATGACATGGTGAAACAACTGGCCGTTTACTATCGCTCGCTCGCCAAGTAGCTGCTCCTCGGCGACGCCGACCTTGGCGAGAGCCAGCGAATGGCACTCAAATCAATTTCATGCACAACACGCCTCTTGTCCTGATGCTCTTTACCGCCGTGGCTGCCGTTCTTGGGGTGCTGGCCGTGGCGCTGCCGGGATTGACTCGCGTCCGCGGTGGGAAAATGCTGGCATTCGTAGCGCTGTGTGTGGTGCCTGCGCTGGCGGTTTGGGCCGGGGTAAATGAGCATCTGGAGCGTTCGACCTCCACGCAGTTTTGTCTTTCCTGCCATGTGATGGCGGATTTTGGAAAAAGCCTGTACGTCGACGATAAGAGCTACTTGCCGGCAGCGCATTTCCAGAACCACCTGGTGCCGCCCGAGCACGCGTGCTTCACGTGCCATACCGACTACACGTTATTCGGCGATTACAAAGCGAAATGGCGCGGCGTGCACCACTTGGTGGTGCAATATTTCGGCAAACTTCCCCAGCCAGAGGCGATCAAGCTGTACGAGCCGTACAACAATCGTGAGTGTCTGCACTGTCACGCCGGGATGCGAGCGTATGAAGACGCGTCTTCACACCACAAGAAGCCGGAGATGCTGGCCCTGGCCGCCGCGAATCAACTGTCGTGCATCTCCAGCGGTTGCCACGACATTGTTCACGATGTCGGCTCGTTGAAAGATGCAACATTCTGGAAGCCGAAGGTGGATTGAAATGACCGTCACACCTCTGGAGCGACGCATCCGCTGGGCGGGGTTGTTCATCGTCGCTGGGCTGCTCTTACAATTGGCGACGCTTCCGTGGAC
>DATCOK010000090.1:0-2357 GCA_036564765.1 Candidatus Acidiferrum sp.
GACTAAGGGCGAAGCGAAATTGTCGAAGGCGTTGCTGATTTCTGGCGGTTCGGCTTCGACGGTTCCGCTGGTCGTGGATTTCGATACCAAGTACGACCTAGCCAAGGAAGCGGGGGTGCTGAATCCATCGACGCTGAAGATTGGCAACGCGACTTCGCAGTTGTCCGGAACATACAACACCGCAGGAGAGTCGACGGTAGTGAACATAAAGGTCGAGGGGCAGAATATGCCGGCGAAAGATCTGGAGGCGTTTTTGCCGGCGCTGGGAATTCACATGCCGAGCGGGGCGACGATACAGGGCGGAACGTTGAGCACTAATTTGAATCTGGTGGGGCCGACGACCAATCTGGTGACGGCCGGGAACGTCGGGATTTTCAATGTGAAGCTGGCGGGATTCGACCTGGGATCAAAATTGGCGGCGTTGGGGCCGCTGATGGGATTGAAGACGGGCAAAGACCTAGACATTGAAAAGATGACTACCAATTTGCGGATGACGCGCGATGGATTGCACGCGGAGAATTTTGTGGCGGTACTGCCAGCACTAGGAAACCTGACAGGCGCGGGCTCGATTGATGCGAAAAATAATCTGGACTTCAAGATGGTGGCGACGCTGAAGAGTGGATTGGCGGCGGCCAGTCCGGTTTCGGCGGCGAGCGGGATGTTAGGACAGTTGACGGGCGGGGCGGCCGGAGGTGGATGCAAGAATGGCGGGATGAACGTGCCGTTCCAGATCGAGGGAACGACGGCCGATCCGAAATTTGTGCCGGACGCGGGAGGGATCGCCGCGGGCATGTTTAAATCGCAACTGGGTTGCGTGGGCGGAGCGGCGAGCGGGTCGAAGGCGCAAGTGCCTACGAATCCGGCGAGCGCGCTGGGCGGGTTGTTTAAGAAGCCGAAGCCGTAACGCCAGACCGCAACAGTGTTGCTCAGTCGTAGCGCAGGGCGACCATGGGGTCGACGCGCATAGCGCGGCGCGCAGGGATGTAGCAGGCCAGCAGCGCGACGAGAGTGAGAAGCGCGGCTACGGCCGTGTACGTGGTGGGATCGTAGGCGCGTACGTCGAAGAGCAGGCTGACCATCACGCGCATCAGTCCGAGCGCAACCAAAATTCCCAAACCCAGACCGAGAAACGCGAGGCGCATGCCTTGTCCGAGGATAAGGCGGAGGACGTCGCGGCGTTGCGCGCCCATGGCCATGCGGAGACCGATTTCGCGAGTTTGCTGATTGACGGAGTAGGAAAGGACGCCGTAGACGCCGACGGCCGAGAGAATCAGAGCCAGGCCGCCGAAGAGGCTCAACAGGATTCCAGCCATGCGGGGAGGCCAGAGGGCTTGGGAAATGAGTTCCTCGATGGTGAAGGTGTTGGTGATGGCGAGATTAGGATCGATGGACTGCAAGGCGGTGCGACTGGTGCCGATAGCGCTTTCCGGGTTGCCGGTGGTGCGCACGTGTAACGTTGCGGCCGGCGAATAGTCCTGCGTGATGGGCAAATAGACCACGGGCTGCGGATCGTCTCCAAGTTGAAACTGGACGGAGTTGGCGGAGACACCGACGATTTCGCGGAGGGTGGGATCGCCGAAGAAATGGAAGCGCTTGCCGAGGCCATTTTCGTTGGGCCAGAACTGTTTGACCATGGCTTCGCTGACGACAGCTACTACCGCGGTGTCTTTGCGGTCGTTGTCGTTAAAGGTGCGGCCGCGGACGATGGGGATGCGCAAGGCGTCGAAGAAGTCAGGGGTAATGTCGTCGATGGTGATCAATGTGCCTCGATAGCCGGAGTTTTCGTCGCGGCCCTCGGGAAAGACGGTGCGGGCAAAGCCGCCGCCTAGCGGAGCATTCGAAGCGATCGTGGCGGAGGCAACGCCGGGGGAATTTTTCACGCGCTCCAGAGTGGCGCGATAGAACTGCTGGCCGCGACCTTCTTCGTAGTGGAGCGCACCGAGATCAAAATTCATAACCAGAAGATTTTTGGATTCGAAGCCAAGATCGATTTTCTGCGCGTTCTGCATGCTGCGCAGGAAAAGGCCAGCGCCAACAAGGGCGATGAGCGCGAGGGCCAGTTCGCCGACGACTAGCAAACTGCGCAACGGATCTTTTCTCCAGCCCATGGTGCCACCGCGGCCGCCGGCCTTCAAAACTTCCATAAGATCGGGGCGTGAAGCTTTGATGGCGGGCACCAGGCCAAAGATCAGGCCGGTAAAAATGGCCGCGCCCAGAGTGAAGAACAGGACTCGCGAGTCGAGCGAAAGGTCGATGCCGCTTTGGTCGATGAACGGCGGGCGAAGCGACCAAAGAATGCCGCGCCCGGCGTAGGCGAGGGCGAAACCAACGATGCCGCCGGCAATCGAGAGCAGCAT
>DATCOK010000091.1:0-2959 GCA_036564765.1 Candidatus Acidiferrum sp.
TCGCCGCCGCTCGGTTGTTCAAATCCGGCGATCAGCCGCAGCATGGTGGTTTTGCCGGAGCCGCTTTCGCCGAGCAGAGTGATGAACTCGCCGGAAGCAATATCGAGCGAGACACCTTTCAGCACTTCGTTGGCGCCAAAACGTTTGGTGACCGCGCGAACTTCCAGCAGAGGCGCGGCGGCACGCACGTCTTGCGGCGCGGGAATGGCCCGAGCCAGGCTCACTGCGCGGCTTTTACCTCGTTCCAGATTTCGTTGTACTTGGGACGGCGCGGCACGTCCTGCCAGAAATAGATGCGCTGCATGTAGCCGTCGGGGTCGTCGAGATGCAGCGATTTCTGGTCCGCGGCGCTCAGGAAATGCGCGGCATCGGGATTCGCGGGGGTGTAGTGCGTGACATCGCTGACTTTTTTCTGGGTCTGCGCTTCCACCATATAGGCGAGAAATTCCTGCGCGAGTTCCTTGTTGGAGCTGGCCGCGGTGATCATCAGGTGATCGATCCAGCCGGTGGTGTTCTCGCGCGGAATGGTTTCTCCGATGGGAAAATTGAGTTTGCGCAGATCTTTGGTCATCAGTGGCCAGCCCATCGCGAGGACCACCTCGTGGTTCTGAAATAAATTGGTGAGTTCGCCGCCGGTGGCCCACATCTTGCGAATGTTGGGCTTCAGCTCGATCAATTTCTTCTTTACCGCGTCGAGTTGTGCGTCGCTCAGGTTGTAAAGCTGGCTGGGATCGGGTTTGTCGTAGCCGAGCACCTGCGCGGCCATGTAAATAGTGGAGAGTTCGTCCCACACCGAGACTTTGTCGCGATATTTCGCGTCCCACAAAACCGACCAGGAGTCCGGGGGCTGCGCGAACGCCGTGGTGTCGTACAGGAGCGGATTCGGCCCCCATACGAAGGGCACGCCGTAGACCTTATCGTTTTGCTTGACGATATCTGAGTTGCGCAACTTGGTGGAGAGCTGCGAGTAGGCGGGAATTCTGGAAAGGTCGAGCGGCGCGGCCAGCCCGGCGCGCACGATGGAAGCGGCCACGTCGCTCGAGGGAGAAATCACGTCGTAATTCGAAGCGCTGCCACCGCGCAGCTTGGCCACCAATTCGTCGCTGGTGCCCATGTAGGAAGCTACCACTTTGCAGTGATGGCTCTCTTCGAACGGGCCGATGAACGAAGGATCGGCGTAGCCTTCCCAGACGAGCAGCGTCAGCGTGGGCTGCTTCGATTTGCAAGCCGCGCAAAAAAAGGCGAAGGCCAGCAATGTGAATGCCGCGCATCGCGCCGCGGTGTTACCACGCACGCGGTTTCGAAAAAATGTGGATAGCCGGCTCGTCCGAACGGTTTCTGAATTATTTTTCATCGGATTGATAGACCATCTGGCCGCCCACGATGGTGGTGCGGACTTTCGTCTCGGAAATTTTGTGCGGATCAATTTCAAAAATGTTTTGCGACACGATGATCAGGTCGGCCAGCTTGCCTTTTTCGAGCGAGCCTTCGGTTTTTTCGCGGCGCCCGGCGAACGCGGCATCCAGCGTGTAACCCGCGACGGCTTGGGCGACGGTCAAGCGTTGTGAGGGAACGAAGCCGTCTTCCGGTTTTCCTTCCCGCGTCTGGCGCGTCACCGCGGTTTGCAATCCGTACCACGGGTTCAGCGTGACCACCGGCCAGTCACTGCCAAACGCGTAACGTCCGCCGGCGTCCATGATGCTCTTCCAGGACCACGCGCGCGAAGCGCGATCGGCTCCAGCGTTGCGCGCCCACACATCCAAAGTGTCGGAGTCAGGATAGGAGTGCAGCGGCTGCATGCTGGCGATCACGCCCAATTTTCCGAAGCGTGGAATGTCGGAAGGGCTGATCGTTTCGATGTGTTCGATGCGCGGCCGCCGGTCACTGGTGTGATTCGTTTCCTCGGCGTGTTGATACGCGTCGAGCGCGGTCCGCACACCCAGTTCGCCGATGGCATGCGTGAATAATTGCAAGCCGCGTTTGTCCAGTTCCACTGTCGCGGAATTGTATTTCGCGGGTTCCCAGAAGAGCTTGCCCTTCAACGACGGATCGTCGCTGTACGGCTCGATCATCGCGGCGGTATGCGATTCGATGACGCCGTCCACCATGAATTTCACGGCGTTGGCGTCGATCCACGCGTCGTTATATTTCTTGCGCGCGGTTTCGATGGCGTCCAGATCCTGCGGGCGCATCTCCGGGGGGTCCATGAAGTATGCGATGTAGAAACGCAGCGTCAAATCGCCGTGGCGGCGCAACTCGTCATAGAGATCGAGCAGCGGAAAATCGCCGCCAGCGCTGTGTACGCGGGTCAGGCCGTTTTGATTGGCCCATTTGATGCCGTCGCGCAGGGCCGCAAGTTTTTGCGCGCGCGTGAGCGTCGGGGTGACTTTCGCCACGAGGCCGTGCGCGGCTTCCTTGAGCGCGCCGGTAGCTTCCTGCGTGGCCGGATCGCGGACGATAATTCCATTCGCCGGATTAGGCGTGTCCTTGGTGATGCCCGCGAGCGCCAGCGCTTTCGAATTGGCCCAATAGGTGTGCCCATCGTAGCCTTCGAGAAACACCGGACGGTCGGGAAATAGTGCATCGAGATCTTTTTTGTCGGGCAAGGCCGCGGCGCCGAACATGGCGTAATCCCAGCCGCGTCCGAGCAGCCAATCGTTGCCGGGATGTTTCGCGGCATAGTCACGCAAGCGTTGCTGAATGTCCGCGATGTCCTTGGCGCCTTCGAGATTCACGCGGCCCAGGCTGAGCGAGCCGTCGATAAAGTGAATATGGCAATCCACGAAGCCAGGCATCACCAGCTGGCCGTGCGCGTCGATGACTTTGGTGCCGGAGCCGCGGAATTTTTCGATGGCCGCGTCTTCGCCGACGGCTACAATCTTGTCGCCGCGAATGGCCAGAGCTTGTGCCCAAGGCTGCTTGGCATCGAGCGTGTAGATGCGCCCGTGCAGCACTATGG
>DATCOK010000092.1:0-1668 GCA_036564765.1 Candidatus Acidiferrum sp.
GCCCCAAGAGCATGGAGCGTTGCCAACGCGCATCACCGACATGAAAGCTCCTGAAAATTTGCGCTCACAGGTGGTAGCGTTCCTTTCGGCGCGCCTGCTCGTATTTCGCGCGGGCATTCTGCACGTGCGGGTCGTCCGAAACTTCCGCGATCGCCACATCCCACCAGGAGTCGTAACCAGGGACGCGCACTTCGCGATCAGTTTCCACCACGATGACGGTGGTGTTATTCGAGGACTTGGCGTCGGCAAGCGCTTGCCGCAATTCGGCAAGGGAGTTGGCCTTGATGGCGCAGGCGCCGAGACTGCGCACGTTGGCGACGTAGTCGATCTTTATGGCCGCGCCGTCCAGCTGCCCGGTTTCTTTCGAACGACGCTGATAGCGCGTGCCGAAACCGGCGCTGCCGATGGACTCGCTGAGGCCGCCGATGCTCGCGAAGCCGTGGTTGTCCACCAGGACGATGATAAGTTTCAGGCCTTCTTGAACGGCCGTGACGATTTCCGTGGGCATCATCTGGTAAGTGCCGTCGCCGAGAAAAACGAACACCTCGCGCGAAGGGTCGGCCAGTTTCACGCCCATGGCGCCGGGAATTTCGTAGCCCATGCACGAATAGCCGTATTCCATGTGATAGCCGTTGGGCGTGCGCGTCGGCCACAGCTTGTGCAGGTCGCCGGGATGGCTGCCCGCCGCTGAAACGAGCACATCGCGTGGACCGGAGGCTTCCCACATCGCGCCAATGACGGCGCTCTGCGCCAGCAGCGGCGCGTTTTCGAGATGCAGCAGCCGCCCCATTTCCTTGTTCCACGAATCCTGCAATGCGTGGATCTCTTTGGCGTACTCCGCGGAGATATGAAAATCGACCAGTTGCGATGACAGCGCATCGAGCGCCACGCGAGCATCGGCGACCAGCGCGAGCGCGGAAACTTTGTAGGCGTCCATTTCGGCGACATTGATGTTGATGAAACGCACATCCGGATTTTGAAAAGCGGTCATCGACGCAGTGGTGAAGTCGGAATAACGCGTCCCGATTCCGATGACCACATCAGCGTCGCGGGCCAAACGATTGGCCGCGGAATTTCCGGTAGCTCCCACGGCCCCGACACATTGCGGGTGGTCGTAGGGCAACGATCCCTTACCGGCTTGCGTTTCGCAAACCGGAACACCGGTGAGTTCGACAAATGTTTTCAGCGCCGCGCTCGCTTCGCTGTACAGTACGCCGCCGCCCGCGACGATTAGCGGCTTGCGGCAGGCGCGGATAGCAGTGACCGCGCGTGACAGAGAGATCTCGTCGACCGGCGGCCTGCGAATGGTCCAGACGCGCCTGGCAAATAATTCTTCGGGAAACTCGTAAGCCTCGGTTTGCACATCCTGGGGCAGCGCGAGAGTAACCGCGCCGGTTTCTGCGGGAGAAGTGAGCACCCGCATCGCTTCGGGCAGCGCGGTGATGATTTGCTCGGGGCGGCTGATGCGGTCCCAGTAGCGCGATACCGGCTTGAAACAGTCATTCACACTGATGTCCTGCGACGTTGTCGACTCCAGCTGCTGCAAAACCGGCGCGACGTTGCGGCGCGCGAAAATATCTCCGGGAAGCAGCAAAACGGGCAAACGATTGATGGTGGCGAGCGCGGCCCCGGTGATCATGTTGGTGGCGCCCGGGCCGATGGAAGAGG
>DATCOK010000093.1:0-2806 GCA_036564765.1 Candidatus Acidiferrum sp.
GCAGAGTAGTCCGGCGAGTTGCCCGGCGCGCTTGCGGCCGGCGAAACTGCAGCAGGCGCGGTATCCTGTGCGGCAGCCATGGCGGCGCCGAATGACAAGAGCATGCTGAGACCAACGGCGAGTTTAGCGTGCATTTCAAAGCTCCTTCGAAAACACGTGACTGAATGAAAGGTCCGGGAAAATGTTCTGGAATCGAAAATAGCAGGGGCCGAAAGAGGCGTCAATGAGTTGGCCGGGGTTGCTTTACAAGTTTGATACGGCATGCTACAAGCTTTATTTTCAATAGCATGCGGGGAGCTTTGAAGCCTTTGGGGCTGTTCGGTACTAGAACTGGGCGGGTGTGCGCGGTCGTGGCTGGTCCAACGGCTGTAGAGATGGCCCAACAGGTCCGCGCGGCGTGGCGCGAGACGCCCACGGTAGAGCTGCGGCTCGATTGGTTGCGCAGCGATGCCGAACGGACGCGGCTGCTCGCGTGGTTGAAGAAACAAAGGCGCACTGGCAAGACCATGATGGCCACGTGCCGGCGAGTGCCTGCTGGCGGAAAATTTGCGGGTGACATTGATGCGGAATTGTATTGGCTGATGCAGGCGCGCGAGGCGGGTTGCGCGTGGTGCGATGTGGAAGTGGAGACACTCCGCGAGTTGCCGGGAAAATCGGTGCGCGCGTATCCGGTGCCGGAACGGGTGCTGTTGTCGGTGCATGACTTTGACCGCACGCCGGCGTTGCCGCGCGAGATTTCCGTGCCTCGGCATGGCGACGTGGACGCGCTGAAGATTGCGGCGCAGGCGCACACCATTCGCGACAGCGTGAAGCTGATGCAACTGGCGCGGCGGTCCAAAAATTTTGTGGCGGTGCCGATGGGTGAAGTGGGTTTGCCGGCGCGGATACTGGCGCTGCGAGAAGGCAGCGCGCTGGCATATGCGCCGGTGGGCGAAGCGACCGCGCCCGGACAGATTTCGTTGCGGGAGATGCTGCATTTGTACCGCGCGCAGGAACTGACACGGGCGACACGAGTGTACGGAGTGATTGGCGATCCGGTGGGACATTCGTTGTCGCCACTGATGCACAACACCGGGTTCATTGCACGGAAGCTGGATGCGGTGTATCTGCCGTTTCTGGTGCACAAGTTGAGGGATTTTCTCCAGGCCATCGAGCCGCTGGGGATTCGCGGATTCAGCATTACGCTGCCGCACAAGCAGTCGATTCTCAAATATCTGAAGGAGTGCGAGCCGTTGGCCGCCAAGATTGGCGCGGTGAATACCGTGATGGTGCGGCCCAACGGGTCGCTTTATGGGTGCAACACGGATTACGTGGGAGTTTTACGCTCGCTCGAGAAGAAGATTCGGCTACGCGGGAGCCGCGTGCTGGTTTTTGGCGCGGGTGGCGCGGCGCGGGCAGCGGCGTTTGCGGTGGCACATGCTGGAGCGGGCGTGGCGATTTGCGCCCGGCGAGAAAAATTTGGGAGAGAATTGGCGCGGGCCAGTGGTGGTGAATTTTTGCCGCGTCGCGCGCTGCGCAGCGAAAAATTTGACGTGATTATTAACGCCACGCCGGTGGGGATGCATCCGCATACGGAAATTTCGCCGCTCGCGCCCTCCGAGTTACACTGTCGCATCGTGATGGACCTGATCTACCGGCCGCTGCACACAGAATTGCTGAAAATCGCCGCGAAGAAGCGCATCGCCACCGTTTCCGGACTGGAAATGTTCCTGGCGCAGGGGTTCGCGCAGTGGAAGCTGTGGACCGGCAAGAAGAGTCCGGAAGTGCCGATGCGCCGGGCGATCCTGGCCGCTTTGCGCGCGGAAGAAATCGAACCCGCGAAGAAGCGCGGTAGCCGCGCATGATTCAGCCAGACTTCCGCGAATTTGCGCGACTTGCCAAGCAGGGCAACCTCGTTCCGGTGTACGACGTTTTCTCAGCGGATTTGCTCACGCCGGTGAGCGCTTACCTTCGCATCGCGCAAGGCGCGCGTTATTCATTTTTGTTGGAGAGCGTGGAGGGCGGCGAGAAAATCGCGCGCTACACCTTTGCGGGCGCGAATCCGGAAGAGATTTTTCGCTACGCCAACGGCGCGTGCGTGCTGGAAAGCCGCAACAAACTGGTCTGGGAAGAGCGCGACCCGGTCACCTTTTTGCGCCAGCGCATGGAGCAATTTCATCCGGTGCGGTTGCCGGGCCTGCCGCCGCTGGTGGCTGGAGCCATCGGCTACTTCAGCTACGACATGGTGCGGCTGATTGAGCGTCTGCCGAAGAAGTTGCGCGACGAGATTGGTTTGTATGACGCGGTGCTGATGTTTTATCACGGCATCCTGGCCTTCGATCACGTGCAGCATCGTTTGTGGATTGTACGCAACGTGTTTACCGAGGGGCCGGGCTCGCTGCGCGCCAAATACAACGCAGCGGTACGGGAGATCAAACGGACGCGCGAGTTGCTGTTGCAGCCGGCGCCCGCCGAGCAACCGCGAAAAATGTCGCGAAGAAAAGCGCGCCCGCTGAAGGTTACGTCCAATTTTCGCAAGCCGGAGTATCTCGCGGCGGTGCGCAAAGCCAAATCCTATATCCGCGCCGGGGATATTTTTCAGGTGGTGGTCAGCCAGCGCTTTTCCGCGAAGGTGCAGGCCGAACCGTTTGAAATTTACCGCGAGCTGCGGGCACTGAATCCTTCGCCGTATCTTTTTTATCTGCACATGAACGATGTCGACGTGGTGGGCAGCTCGCCGGAGATGCTGGTGAAGGTGCAGGGGCGGGATGTTTTTTATCGCCCGATTGCGGGGACGCTGCCGCGCGGCAAGGATGAGGCGGAAGAC
>DATCOK010000094.1:0-2470 GCA_036564765.1 Candidatus Acidiferrum sp.
CCGCACCGCGGCACGCCGCGCATCGCTCGCGAATAATTTGTCCCGCGCCCTGACAAGCGGGGCACGTCCGCGTAATGGTGAAAAATCCCTGCTGGTACGCCATCTGCCCGCGCCCGCCGCAGCTCTGGCAACTGGTAACTCCCGTGCCCTTCTTCGCGCCCGTGCCGTTGCACTCCGCGCACAACTCCGCCTTGGGCAATTTCACCTTTGTTGTAACGCCCGCCGCCGCCTCTTCAAACGTCAACGTCATGTCATAACGCAGGTCAGCCCCGCGCTGCGCACGCCCACGGCCGCGCCGCCCGCCGGAAAACAGATCATCGAATCCAAAAAAGTCCCCAAAAATATCGTGGAAATCCTGGAACACCGAACTGTTGAAGTCTGTGCCCATGCCCGAACCGGAAAGTCCGGCGTGTCCGTAGGTATCGTAGATTTGCCGCTTTTGCGTGTCGCTCAGCACGCTGTAGGCTTCCGTGCACTCGCGAAACTTTATTTCCGCTTCCTCTTTGTTGGCAGGATTGCGGTCGGGATGCCATTTCAGCGCGGATTGGCGATATGAAGCCTTAATCTCCTCGATGCTGGCTTCCCGCTTGACACCCAATATCTCGTAGAAATCTCTTTGCGTGGACCGTGCCATTCAAACTCCGTGTGATTTTAGTTTGCTGACTTGGATGCGGCGGTGGGGTGAACCGCTACGCGCACCATGGCGGGCCGCAGCACGCGCCCGTGAAATACATATCCCGGCTGAAACACTTGGAGAATCGTGCCATCTTCATGCTCAGTGGTTTCCGTGCGATCCATCGCCTGATGCAAATGCGGATCAAAGGGCTTGCCCAGCGGTTCGACGCGCTCCGCGCCCAGTTTGGCGATATTGTCGATCAATTGTTTGTGGATCAACTCAAAGCCTTTGCGATAGTTCGCATACTCCGGCTCGTTGTGCGAGCCCAGCGCCTGATCGAAGCTATCCACCACCGGAATCAGCCCTTCAATCACCCGCGCCGTCGAGCGCCGTGAATCCTCGGACCGCTCTTTTTCCACGCGCTTCCGGTAGTTGTCAAAATCCGCCTGCCGCCGCAGCAGGGTCTGCCGCAAATCCTCTAAATCCCTGGCCAGTTTTCCGATCTCGGAATCCGCGCTAGCATCATCGGCGTCCAAAGTATAAACGTCAGCGTTCTCTTCACCGGCGTTTGCCGTGCCATTCTCCGGATTATTCTCCGCGTCCTTCTTGGGATCTTTTCCGCTCACGTTCCAGCCTTTCCTTCGCCAAAATTCCTTCAAATCTTGCTCAATGCTTCGCTGAATAGTTGCGCCACGTAAGCCACCGCCGTCATGGCCCTTTCGTACGGCATGCGCGTCGGCCCCAGCACGCCCAGCGAGCCTTGCACCAGTTCGTTGGTCATGTACGGAGCGCTGATGAGCGCCAGGTGCTCGCCGGCTTCCGAAATCTCTTTCACGCCGATCTTCACCAACACCGGCTCCGGCGTGTCGATACACGCGTTCAGCACCGTGACCAGCCGGTGTTTCTCTTCAATGGCCGACAGCAAATCGCGCAACTGTTTCTGATCCGCAAACTCCGTCGAGCCGATCATCTGCGCGGTACCTTGCAAATGCACCTGCGACACCGTGTCCTCGCCCAGCACCGACGGATCGCAGAACTTGAGCGCACTTTGTGCGATGCCTTCGTAGCGCTCGCGCTCGGTCGCCAGCTTTTGCAGCAAGTCGCCCCGAATGGCTTCCAGCGTCCACCCGGCGTAATGCTGGTTCAAAAATTCCGCGATACCGTCCAGCTCCGGCTGCGTAAAAGGGCGGTGCGGCCGCAAAATCTTGTCGCGGGTCACCCCGCCGAGTGAAATCAGCACCACCACCACGCGCCCATCCGGCAGCAGCCACATGCGCGCATTTTCGAGCACGGTTTTCGCCAACGGCGGGGAAACGATGATACCCAACCCGCTCGAAACTTGCGCCAGCACGTGCCCGGCGCGTTCGGTCATATCCGCGGAACTCGACGCGGCATCAAACTCCCTCTTGATCCAGTCGCGGTCCTCGATGCTCAGCGTGGCCCGCGAAGCAATCTCCTGCGCGAAAAACCGGTAAGCCGCCGCCGTCGGCACGCGGCCCGCGGATGTGTGCGGCTGAAATAACAATCCGCCGTCCTCCAGATCGGCCATCACGTTGCGGATTGTCGCGGTGCTGAGCGTCTCTTCGAAGCGCTTGGAGATCGCGCGCGAAGACACCGGCTCGCCCGTCTCGATATACGTGCGAACGATGTCCGCCAGAATCTGGCGGTTACGCCGTTCCTGTAGCGCGGAATCCCTCATACCAGCACTTTACACGCAACGCGCGTAAATACGCCTATGGTTCCATTTTAGGAAGCGTGTCAAGTACCGTCAACGTCAGCGCGCTATCGGTGTTCGTCCACTGCGCCGCGGGGTCCGGTTAATCGGCGTTGTCGATCTGCGCGCGTTGCAACTTG
>DATCOK010000095.1:0-1800 GCA_036564765.1 Candidatus Acidiferrum sp.
CCTCGCAACAGTCCGTGGGCGATATGGAGCGACAGCTGCGCATGCCGCAGCCCACCGTGTCTAAGCATCTCCGCGTGCTGCGCGACGCCGGCTTCGTGAAGGCCACCGTGGATGCACAGCGCCGGCTCTACAGCCTGAACCCCAAGCCCCTGCAGGAACTGGATGAGTGGCTCGCTCCCTTCCGCCGCCTGTGGTCCGCGCACCTGGATGCTCTCGAACGCCACCTGGCCCGCATCGATCCCCCAGCGCCAACAAAAAAGAAGCAAGAAAAGAAACGCCGCAGCCTAAACCGCCGGCACAATTAAGGAGAATTACAAATGAAAATCAAAATGACCAGCGTCTACGTCGACGACCAATCCAAAGCCCTCAACTTTTACACGGCGGTTCTGGGCTTTCAGAAAAAGACCGATTTCAGCCAGGGCCCCTACCGCTGGCTCACGGTAACTTCGCCCGAGGACCCCGACGGCACGGAGCTGCAGCTGGCGCTCAACAACAACCCGGCAGCCAAGACCTATCAGCAGGCCATATTTCAGCAAGGCCAGCCTGCCACCATGTTTTTCACCGACGACATAAAAGCTGACTACGAACGCATGAAAACCGCCGGCGCCGAGTTCACCAAGCCCCCCACCGACGTGACTGGTTCCACGATCGCAATGCTGAACGACACCTGCGGCAACTTGATTCAACTCACCCAGCTCGCCAAATGGTCACGTTAAGGAAAATAGATGACCGAGCGAGCACCATACACGCCAGGCCCCGCCGACATCGCGCATATTCACAAGGATGGAGAAAAGTGGAGGCTCGTCGTCGTCCGGGAACTGCGCCACGCGCCAGAAAAAGTTTGGGGGGCGCTGACCGACCCCGCTCAACTCCGCGAGTGGGCGCCCTTTGACGCCGACGCCAATCTGGGCTCCGCCGGTTCCACGGCGAAACTCACGACCGTAGGAGCGCCCACAACCCACGTCACCGAAACCAAAGTGACGCGCGCCGAGGCTCCCAAGCTGTTGGAGTACAACTGGGGCGACCACGAAATGCGCTGGCACCTTGAACCGCTCGACGGCGGCACGCGCCTGACGCTCTGGACCAATATCGGACGCCGCTTAATCGCCATGGGCGCGGCCGGCTGGCAAATCTGCTTCGACGTTCTCGACCATCTGCTCGGCGGCACGCCCCTCGGCCGCATCGTCGGCCCCGAAGCCTTGAAATTCGGCTGGCAAAAGCTGCACGCCGAGTACGCCAGACAATTCGGCATCGAACCACCCAACCCCTGAAAAAAGGTTTTTCTTATTTCGTTACGAGGCAGCAATCGTAGTCCAACGAAAATGAAGCCGTGGCACCGCCGCTAAATGGAGCTCAATTACCATGATGGAAGCTACAAAACGCGCAATCGGCCGCTTGGTTCACATCGTCTTCGCCATCCCGATCATCGGCTATATCTACAGCCCGTTCGAAGTAATCCCGCAATACGCCAGCCGCGTTCGTTTCATCTTCCTTCCCGGAATAGTGCTCACCGGGCTCTGGATGTGGAAGGGTCACGTCGTCCGCCGCCTCCTTACCAAAAGAATGGTCTAATAAGACTTCAACCCAAAAAAATAAAAACAATCGAGAACATCCCCATGAACCCATCCGAACGCATCGATCTGCTGATAGAAGGAATAAAAGACTGGCGTGGCAAAACTTTCGCCACCGTCCGCAAGACCATCCTCGCCGCCGAACCGGAAATCATCGAGGAATGGAAATGGATGGGCAGCCCCGTATGGTCGCGCGACGGCATCATCGCCGTCGCCAACGCCCACCAAG
>DATCOK010000096.1:0-2471 GCA_036564765.1 Candidatus Acidiferrum sp.
ATCAAAGACACTGCCGCCATGGAAGCCGCCGCCAGAAAAATCGTCGAAATGGGCGCGCACGCCGTCATCGTAAAAGGCGGCCACATGGAGCGCGCCGTCGACGTGCTCTTCGACGGCGAACAAATCACACAACTCGGCGGCGAACGCGTGAAAGCCACCAACACCCACGGCACCGGCTGTACTTTCGCTTCCGCTATCGCCGCGCAACTCGCCTGCGGCCGCCCGCTGAGCGAAGCCGCCATGCTCGCCAAAGCCTACGTGACCAAAGCCATCGAGAAAGGCTACGCCATCGGTAAAGGCCGCATCCCTCTCGATCATTTTTACCGCCTCCGCGCCGAGCCCCCCACCCGCGGCATCCACGAAGTTCCCCAACACGGCATGCACCCCGCCGCGGAACCTACCGCCCACTAATTTTTTCTAATGGCAGAAATGTTGGGCGCCCCACACGACGATTTTTCGTGTGGGGATTTTGGTGATGAACGTCCGCAGAGTTTTGAAGGAAATTAAGTTTGAAGTATCACGGACAGAAAAGAAAACAACCGAGAATCAATTTGATCGACTGATTTTCGCAAAATCAAAAAGTTTCCTACCTCTTCCAAACCAGCTTCCCCGCCACCACTGTCCCGACCGCCCTGCCCTTAAACTCTCTCCCATCGAATGGCGAGTTCCGCGACTTGCTCGCGGAATCCTTAACCCGATAGGTCCACTCCTCACCCTCAGAAAAAATCGTCAAATCCCCCATCTCGCCCGCCGAAATCTTCCGCTCCATTCCCAAAACCCGCGCCGGCCCCGCCGTAAACAGCTCTACCATCCGCATCAACGAAATCTTACCCGCATGCACCAACTCCAGCGCCAATCCCAGCGCCGTCTCGAATCCCAAAATTCCAAACGGTGCGCGATCAAACTCCACATCCTTCAACGCCGGCTCGTGCGGCGCATGATCCGTGGCGATCGCATCCACCGTTCCATCCGCCAGCCCCCCGATCAACGCCTCGCGATCTTCCCGCGCCGCCAGCGGCGGATTCATCTTGTACCGCGAGTCGTATTGCACATCCTCATCGATCAACGTGAAGTGATGCGGCGTAACCTCGCAGCTCACGTTCAATCCGCGCTTCTTCGCGTCGCGCACCAACTCCAGCGAAGCCCGCGCCGACAAATGCGCGATATGCAGTCGCGCCCCCGTCAACTCCGCCAACTGCACATCCCGCGCCACGCACACCGACTCCGCAGCCGCCGGCATCCCGCGCAAACCCATGCGCGTCGACGTTATGCCTTCGCGCATCACCGCGCCATGCGCCAGCGAAACATCTTCCGCGTGCTCGATCACCACCAAATCCAGCGACTTGCAATACTCCATCACCTGCCGCGCCAGTTTCGCCGTGGCGATCGGCTTCCCGTCGTCCGACACCGCCACGATCCCCGCTTCTTTCATCGACGCAATTTCCGCGATGTTTTCCCCTTTGCTGCCCACCGAAGCCGCGCCGATCGGCCACACTCGCACGCTTCCCGTGGACTTCGCGCGATCCACGATAAAGCGCGTCACCGACGAATTGTCATTCACCGGCCGCGTGTTCGGCATGCAGCACACCGCGGTGAATCCCCCGCGCGCCGCCGCACGCGTTCCCGTCTCGATCGTCTCCGAAGACTCCTGGCCCGGCTCGCGCAGATGCACGTGCATGTCGATAAATCCCGGAGCCACGATCAATCCCGCCGCGTCAAAAATTTCCGCATCCTTCGCGCGCGTAATTTTCCCCGGCGCGCCAATCTCCGCGATCTTCTCGCCTTCTAGCAGAATGTCGCGCGACCCGTCGATCTTTCCCGCCGGGTCCAGCACGCGCCCGTTTTTAATCAGCAGCATTCGTCGATTCCTTCTTCCCAGCGCGTAAGTTCGCTTACGTGTCCGCCACCGGATTTGTTCCTTCTTCCCCCGCGCCCGACATCAGCAAAAACAATAACGCCATGCGTACCGCAATACCGTTGGTCACCTGCTCCAGCACGCAGGATTGCTCCCCGTCCGCCACTTCCGGCGATATTTCCACGCCGCGGTTCATCGGCCCCGGATGCAGAATCATCGCCTTCGGATTCGCCCGCCGCAGCCGCTCGGCATTCAACTGATACGCCAGAATGTACTCTTCCGCCGAAAGCGACGGCTCATACATCCGCTCCGTCTGCACCCGCAGCACTAAGATCACGTCCGCATCTTCCAGCCCTTCCTCGATGCGCGACACCCGCCGGATCTTCCCACCCGGCGGCCCGATTTTTTCCAGTTCCGGTGGCACCCACATCGCCGGCCCGCATAACGTAAACTCGCACCCGAATTTCCCCAGCAGCTGAATATTCGAACGCGCCACCCGGCTGTGCTGTATATCCCCCAGAATCGTCATCTTCAAATTCTCGAGCGATCCCCGCCGGTCCCGAATCGTCAGCGCATCCAGCAGCCCCTGCGAGGGATGCTCGTGCGTGCCGTCGCC
>DATCOK010000097.1:0-5994 GCA_036564765.1 Candidatus Acidiferrum sp.
CGCCTAAGCAAGCCGAAAAAAACGCCCAACAAAAACGCCCAACAAAAACGTCCAACAAAAACGCCCAACAAAAAACCTGCACGACCGAACGCCCCTGACCTTGCGAACATCAATCCTGATAAGCCTCTAATGCAACTCCCACTACACCGTTTTTAGGCCTCCGCTCAGTAGTTTTGCGACACGCCAATCCCTATTCTGCATCTGCATTCGGAACCCCCCTGCTGTCCTCCGAAGCAAAAAAAATTACGCCGACTTCCAGAGGAAGCGGCCGCGACGGAATGGGAGATTTCAAAGTGCGCATCGTAAACAAGGTTTTGGCCGCATCGCTCGCAATATTGTTTTTGTCGTCCGCAGCACCAATCCGCACCGCCGCCACCTCATGCCTGTTGTCCTCCGGACAATGGCAGAGCACCGCCCTGTCGCAGGTGCAGAAAGGCCACTTCCGCATCAGCTACGACGCCACGCCGTCCGTAACGACGGAGAACGGCGTTACCGGTCTCTCCGCTGCTCCGACCGCCCAGTACGATGACTTCGCCCTGAGCGTGCGGTTCAACGCCTCCGGCAAGATCGATGTTCGCAATGGCGCGAGCTACGTGGCCGCATCCTCGATCCCGTATTCCGCGAATGTCACCTACCACTTCTACTTCGATGTGAACATCGCCACCCATACCTACAGCGCCTACGTGACCCGAGGTTCGGTGCCGCAACTGATTGGCGCCAACCTCGCATTCCGCACCACGCAATCGACCGTCGCATCGCTCGCCTATCTCGGCGCCGTGACCAGCTGGGGCACCAACAAGGTTTGCAACGTGACCATCGCTCCGGCCATCACCACGCAACCTGCCGGAAAGACCGTCTCCGTTGGCCAGAGCGCCAGCTTCTCCGTCGCCGTGATGGGAACCGCTCCGATGAACTACCAGTGGATGAAAAACGGCGCGGCCATCACCAGTGCGACCTCCGCGACCTACTCCACGCCAGTTGCCACTACCGCCGACAATGGCGCGAAGTTCAGCGTGCTCATCCGTAACGCCGCGGGCAACGTAACCAGCGCACCCGCCACCATGACCGTCAAATCCGCCGCGCCATCCGTCGTCGCGCCGTCCATCGCCGCGCAGCCCGTGAGCCAGACCGTCACCGCCGGACAAAGCGCCACCTTTTTCATCGCCGCCAATGGCGCCGCGCCCTTCACCTACGCTTGGATGAAGAACGGCGTGGTCATCTCCGGAGCCATCTCAGCCAGCTATAAGACACCGGTCACCAGCACCTTCGACAACGGCGAGCAGTTCACCGCCAAAGTCGGTAACTCTGCCGGCAGTGTCACCAGCGCCTCTGCGATCTTGACCGTAAAAACTTCGGCCACCTATTCACTCAACTCCAGCGTCAACACCATCAACTTTGGCAGCGTCAACGTCTCCAGCAACGACACTCAGAACATCACGCTGACCAACACCGGCAGCGCCAACGTCACCATCGCGCAGGTGCTCGTCGCGGGCGCCGGCTTCAACTCCAGCAACGCCGGCGGCATCACCCTTGCCCCGGGTCAGTCCACCGCCATCACTTCCACCTTCGCGCCGTCCGCCACCGGAGCCGCCTCGGGGAGCGTCACTGTCAGCAGCAACGCCACCAACTCCCCCTCGATCATCTCGCTCTCCGGCAACGGCACAGTGGGCAGCCACTCCGTGGTTCTCAGCTGGAACAACAACTCCACCAGCGTGGCCGGCTACAACACCTACAGCAGCACCGTATCCGGCGGCCCGTACGGCCGCATGAGCGCCACGTCGATGGCCAGCCCGACCTACACCGACACCACCGTGCAGTCCGGCCGCACCTACTACTACGTGGTCACCGCACTCGACGCCAACGGCACCGAGAGCGCCAAATCCACCGAAGTAAGTGCGCTCATCCCGTAAGATTTTCTCAGAGCAGGGAATTACCGGATGCCGGAACGCGAAAGCGTCTCCGGCATTTTTTTTAGAGCGTTGTGAACGGAAGGCGCGCCTTCTAGAAAAATCGGCCGCGCGCCAAGCCAATCAGATCGGCCCGTGCTCGCGGCGCAGCCGCACCGCGCCAGCCAGAAATCCTGCCGCCAGCAGCAATCCGATCCAGAACCCCGGACTCGTCAGAAAATCGCCGAGATGCACATGGCCCAGCGGATCCATGGCCATCCCGCGCGGGGTGAAGTCCGGACCGGTCGGCGCGCTCATGAAGTGCCGCCCCAGCATCGTGGCGAAATGCCAGCTGTTGAACGCGATTTTCTCCACCACCGCAATCGCCAGCGGCGGCAACACTGCCCACAAAAATGGCATGCGCCGGGCCCACGCCGAAACCAGCAGCAACCACGCGTAAATTGGCGCAAACCACAGCCCGTGAATGCCCACCAGGTGAAACGCCAGCGTCGCGGTCATCGGTCCCAAAGCCACCTGATTCCACAGCGTCCCCACGCTCAGCCCGCTTCCCGCCACTACCGCCGTGCTCACCAGCAACATCACCACGTGCGTTAGAAGCGTCACCGCCACGGTAATCACCGGCAGCACCAGCAGCGGAATCGCCGCTTTGGAAATTACCGTCTCCGCATCCGAAACCGGCATGGACTTCCAGAACAAAATGCTGCGGTCGCGGCGCTCCCCATACAGCGCGTCCAAACAATAAACTGCCGCCACCATCAACGTCACCGCCATCACCAGCCCGGCGGCGAAAATATACGGCTGCTGGGTAAGTTCGCGCTGCTGCAAAGCTTCCAGGGCCTCTCTGGCGCGGATTTTCTCTGGCATGCGCACCAGGCTGACTACAAAGCCAAATAAAATGAGCCCAGCCGCCGCCAACGGTGCGATATAGATCGACCGGCTCTCCCACAATTCCCGTTTCACCAGCCAGGTGAAGCGCTGCATCGGCGTAATCACCGCCGGCACCATTGCCGGCGCCGCCGCTGCCGCCTCGCCCATTACGTTCGATCGCGTATTCATGCCGCCGCTCCTTGCGCCTGGCTACCCGCGCTGCTCATCACCGCCACGAACAGATCCGCGATGCTCGGCGTGCGCACTTCGCCCAGCGCCGCGAGTTGCTCGCGGCTCGCTCCCTGGAACAGCAGGATGCTCGTTCCAAATACCTGCCGCTCCGAGATCGGCCTTAGCGCCCGCGCCGCCGCCAACTGTTCCGGCGCCACCAGCACCTCCGCATAGCGCGACTGCAGTTCTTCCATGCTGCTCGAGAAAACAATCCGCCCGCGATCGATGAACAGCACATCGGTCAGTACGTCCTGAATCTCTTCCACCTGGTGCGTGGTCACCAGAATCGTGCGGCTGCCATCGAAATAATCATTCAGCAGCGTGTCGTAGAATTGCTTGCGGAACAGCAGATCCAGCCCCAGCGTCGGCTCATCCAATACCAACAATCGTGCGTCGATAGCCATCACCAGCGCCAGGTGCAACTGCGTCACCATGCCCTTCGACAGTTCGCGCACTCTACTTCCGCGCTGAATATTGGTCTTCGCCAGCGCGCTCTCCGCCTTCGCGCGATCGAACCGCGGATGCACTCCCGCAACGAACTCCAGCGCCTGCGACACGCGCATCCATCGCGGAAGCACCGCCACATCGGAAACGAAACACACGTCGCGCATCAACTCATTCCGCTGGTTCCACGGATCGCGCCCCAGCACCCGCAACTCGCCCTGATACGCTGTCAAGCCCAAAATGGCGTTCAGCGCGGTAGTCTTCCCCGCGCCGTTCGGCCCGATCAGTCCCACGATGCGCCCTTCTTCCACGCGCAGATTCACGCCATCCAGCGCCACCGTCGCTCCAAACGCTTTTCGCAAACCGCGTGCTTCGATGCAGGCCATGGTTCAGCGCTCCTCTTCTTGCTTCTCATGCGTTTTCGCGTGGCTCGATGCGCCATTTCTCAGCAACTCTTCCGCTGTGAGACCCAGCCGCTGCATCGTGGCGTGAATCCGCGGCCACTCCTCCGATATAAATTTCTGCCGCTCGTCTTTTAGCAGCACCGCGCGCGCCCCGTCTTTCACGAACATTCCCAACCCCCGCCGGCTCTCCACCAGTTGCTCCTCCACCAGTTGCTGGTAGCCCTTCAGCACCGTGAGCGGATTGACGCGATTCTCCGCCGCCACATTACGCACCGACGGCAGCGCATCACCTTCCTTCAGCACCCCGTCGAGAATCATCGCCACCACGCGGTCGCGCAGTTGGCGATAAATCGGCTGGCTGTCGTTCCACTCACGGTCCATCAGGTTTTCCGCTTCCTCTCGCGCTACATCGTCCTGTGTTACTTGCTGCGCTGCAACTCGAAGTGCGCCTGCACCGGCTTGTCGCCCACCATGAAGGTCCAGTCCTCCACGTGATGGTCGGCGTCCACAAAGGTAAACTTCGCGTGGTGCATGTGCCCGTAGTGCGTGTCTCCGGCCACGTCCAGAAAATCAAAGTCCACGCTCTTGCCGTCCGCGGACATTTTGCCAGTCATGCGCGGCCGGTTTCCCGCGTCGCAATAATGCGTCAAGGTCAAACGCCCGTCATCCAGATACAGCATGGTGATTGGGTCATCCGGCCGTGCGCTGCTGGTGATCTCATGCATAAGCACGTTACCCATGGAAGTAACTCTCAAGGTGACGTGCGCTTTCTGCCCTTGAATATCAGGTTGAGGCGGTATGGTTTGGATCGCCGCGTCCCACGATCCCGCCAGGGTTTTCAGTTGGTCAAACGATTTCTTGGCGTCAGATTGCGCCAGTGCGGCGGTAGCCAGAAACAGCACAGCAATAGATAACGCAAATCGCATCGATTTCATCTCTCGTCTCCTTAAGACCCACATCGGATTTCGCTACGGCATTCGTTCCCGAACGCCCAGGGTACTTCGCCTCCAACCCCCCAATGTGCGCACATCGAAAGATGGTGTGGTAGTTATATAGAACACCGCATCAGTGTCAAGGGTTTTTTTTGGCTTAGGCGTCGCCCCATGCATTCAAGGCGATCGAATCCACTCAAAACGTGGAGTTTAGTCCGGCTAACAGGAATGAAATGAGTTAGTTAGAAAGTGAGGTTCTTGCCGCGAGGAACCGCTGGGTCGTCTCAGACTTAGCATCCGATCATGCCCGCACGCACTCTCCAGATATTCGTTCAGCACTTCTTGCATGTCGCGCAACACTTCGCGGTCATTCTCCAGCCGCATAATGAAGAGCGCCCTTCCAGCGACGCGATGATCCGTTGCGCCAATTTCCGCGGCATCCCTCGCGGCCTGATGATCAAGAAGGTCAGGCCGGCATCGACGTTGGCAGGGCATTAACGCCCGAGAGCAATAAAATCTCCCGGACAAAATAAAATCTACGGCCGTCCTTCGCGTTGCAGCGCAAATCCAATGTGCGTCCCGTAATTCAACACGCGCCCCAGATGAATATTCAGCAGCGACAACGGCTCGAGATATCGCGCGTTCTGTAGCGGCCCGGCATCCACGGCATCGAATCCCAGTTTATCGATCAGCTCACCAACCTTGTCTTTCGCTTCCTCATCATCGCCAGCCAAGAAAATACTGATAGTCTGCCCGTTAATCTTTGGATTCTGGCTGGCGTAGACCTCGGCAAATACCGCATTGAACGCCTTGACCACGTCGGATTCATCCAACTGTTTGGCAATCTCTTCCGCGCCCGAAGTGGTGTGCCCAATCAGCAGCGCCTTGTGGTCCGGCGTAATCGGATTCGTCACATCCACCACAATTTTCCGCGCCAGATGCGCCTGCATCGGCTGCAGCGCCTTCTTCACCTCGGCGTAAGGCAGGGTCAACAGGATCATTTCCGATTCATCGATCAGATCGCGCAACGGCAGCGCCGTCGCTCCATGTCCCCCGCGCCGCGCTGCCTCTCGCGCATGTTGCTCGTCCCGCGCCGTGAAAATGACCTGGTATCCCGCTTTCGCCGCCCAGGCGCCCAGCGCCCCGCCCACTTTACCGCTGCCGATAATTCCCAGCTTCATAGCACCCACCTCCGCTCCACCTTACGAT
>DATCOK010000098.1:0-3675 GCA_036564765.1 Candidatus Acidiferrum sp.
CTCCACCCCAATCGACTGCAACTGCCGCAGCGTCTGCTGCGCCGCTGGTTTATTCGAACGATACGCAATCGCCACCCGCGCGCCATTCTGCGCCAGCCGCATCGCGATGCCTCGCCCGATCCCCCGGCTTCCACCCGTCACCAGTGCTACTCGATTGCGCAGTGACATTTCTCTCCGTCAGCAACAAAATAAATCTGTAACGTTTGAAGTATAGCCCAGCGTTCCAGCCCCTTCTACCGCAGTCGCGCCACAATCACCGTCATGTCATCTGCTTGCTCCGCGCTCCCGGCCCATTCCTCCACCGAGGTCATCAGTGACAGCGCTACGGCGCTCGGCGAAGAATTCTGCACCCGCACCGCTCCTTCCTGCAGCCGTCGCACGCCAAATTCTTCGCCGTACACGTTTTCCGGTTCGACCAGACCGTCGCTGTAACCGATCAGTAGCGCATCGGCCGGCACGTTCACCGAATTTTCCTCGTACTCGCAATCTTCATAGATGCCCAGAACCATCCCGCCCTTGTCCAGATGCACCGCATGATCGCGGCTCAACAGAAACGATGGCAGGTGCCCCGCATTGGTGTAGCGCATCGTACGAGTAGCGCTGTCGTACACCGCAATAAAAAACGTTGCGAAGCGATCGTCCGCGGTGTTACGCACCAGGTGTTTGTTCAGCCGTGAAACCAGTTCTCCGGTATCCAGCGTCTCGCTGCCGCCCATCAGCAACTGGCTGCGCAGCGCCGCTTGCAAGCTGGCCATTAGCAGCGCCGCCGAGATTCCCTTCCCGGAAATGTCCGCGATGGCCACCGCAATATGCGTCGGCGACAGTTGAATGAAATCGTAATAGTCGCCGCTCACCGAACGCGCAGCCTTGCAGATCGCCTCCACTTCTACACCCGGCACTGACGGCAAGCGTTTCGGGAAAAGCTGGTTCTGCACTTCGCGCGCAATGGAGATTTCGTTTTCCAGCCGCTGCCGCTGCTTCTGCTCTTCAATCAATCCGCCGATCGAGCCGGTCATCAGGTTGAACGATTCACCGAGCACTCCCAACTGGTCGCGCCGATCGATTCGCACCCGGTGCGTCAAGTCTCCCGACTGCACATATTGCGTAGCCTGGTACAAATCCGTAATCGCCGTAGTAATACGTCGCGTCATAGTGACGCCCGTAATCAGCGCCGCCAGCTCAATCAGAAAAAACACCGATCCCACGATGATGAACAGCAGCAGATACGAGTCGCGTAGTTCCCCCAGCGAATTAAAAATGCGCGCATTCAACCGCGAAGGCCGCGCATTGGTCACCGCCAATACCGGGTGATTCTGTTCCACTTCACCGCTCTTCGGCACGTACACCGAGTTGAGCCTGGACACTACGCTGATCGCAGGGTCGATCCAGAAGCCTTCCCGCTGCAGCGCCCGCGATCGCGCCGCGATCCTCCCCGCGGCGATGTACTGACCCCCGGCGGATTCGTAGATCACCGTCTGCGCCGCGCCACCCGTAAATTTCTGCATCAGGGTAAGTTGAATCGCGCCCAGGTCGGGGGCGATGGCCGCTAGGAATTCCGGCTTGACCGGCACCTGCAGCGTCACCACCCGGTTGGACTTTTGCCCGCGTATCAGGCGCACGCTGGTCAGCGAGAGTTTGTCTTCCTCCTGGAGCAGTCCCGCAAACGAGTCCGCGCCTGGCGCAACTCTGCGCAGCAGCGTCGCATCGCCGGAAAACGTGATGTTGAGTCCAGGTAGTTCCCGGTCATGCACCGC
Organism: Candidatus Acidiferrum sp.; assembly: GCA_036564765.1. Lineage (GTDB taxonomy): Bacteria > Acidobacteriota > Terriglobia > Acidiferrales > UBA7541 > Acidiferrum. Next base: position 1,755 of record DATCOK010000098.1, read on the forward strand.
GTGAGATTGTGCCGCGAGAATTTGCTCGGACTCCTCTTCGCCCATGCCCTTCAACGGTGCATTGTGCGCAGCGGCAATGTGCTCGGACATATCTGCGATGGTGTTGATCCGCGCTCGCATGTCTTCGTACAAAAGATACGCGCCCAGCTGCGAATACAAAATGCGCCCTGCCAGCACCGTCAGCGTGAGGATCAGCAGAATCGGCACCAGCGCGATGAATAAATACGCAACGATCAGCCGGTTGCGCAAACTCCACAGTAAGCGCGACCGCCACCAACCTATGAAGCGAAACAGCAGGTGTACTACTGCCATCACCGCCAGAAACTTCAGAAAGCTGAAGATCCCGCCGTGGAAGCCCAGCACCGCCGCCAAACCGCCCACCAGCAGAAATGCCAGCGCGGTGATGTCCAGGCCCGAAAGACGGCGCCAGGTACTTTGCAAGTTGGCAGAGAAAGCGGTCATCTGGGAATGTAGACCCAGTTACTTTACCTGAGAATGGTCAGGGATTCAGATAGGCGTGACACTTCTCGGCGCACATTTCAGTCATGGAAGCGATCCCGTACTAGGCTTCCGGAGCGCGTTGTGGATTGCTGATGCGGCTGTGATGCCGGCTGTAGAAAAAATAAATCACCAGGCCGATGATCAGCCAGATGATCAGCCGGGCCCAATTCACCCAGCCCAGCTTGTACATCATGTAGCCGTTGAAAATAATGCCGAGGATCGGCACTGCTGGAACCCATGGCGTTCGAAAGGGTCGCGGCTGCGCCGGATTCGTATGCCGCAGCACCATCACCGCGATACATACGATGATGAAAGCCAGCAGTGTCCCAATGTTCACCATCTTGCCGATGTCGTCGATGGGCGTCACGCTGCCCACGATGGCAGCCAGCAGTCCCACCAGCATGGTGTTTTTGTACGGCGTGCGGAATTTCGGATGAATTGCCGCGAAAAATTTCTTGGGCAGCAATCCATCATTCGCCATGGCGTACAGCACGCGCGTCTGGCCCAGCAACATCACCAGCATGACGCTCGTAAGCCCGGCCAGGGCCCCGAGGGTAATGATGTGTGAGGCGGTGGAGAGCCCGCGGTCCATAAACGCGCGCGCAATCGGCGCTTCAATATTAATGTCTTGCCAGTGCACCATGCCGGTCAAAACCCCGGCCACCGCGATGTACAGCACAGTACAAACCAATAACGAAGTGATGATGCCGATGGGCAAGTCCCGCTGCGGATTTTTTGCTTCCTGCGCCGTGGTCGAAACCGCGTCAAAGCCGATGTACGCGAAAAATATGTAAGCCGCTCCAGCGCCGATCCCGCTGAAACCCATGGGCGCGAACGAATGCCAGTCGCTACCCCAGTTCGAGAACGAAACATATTTGAATCCCAGCCCAATCACGAACAACACCACCGCCACCTTAATCACCACGATCGTCGCGTTGAAACTGGCGCTTTCCTTGATCCCCACCACCAGAATCGCGGTGATCAGCAGCGCGATGATAAAGGCCGGCAGGTTGAAGCCGATCTCCATGCCAAATATTTGCGGCGCGTTCACCATGTCGTGCGCACGCTGGAGCAGATCCGGCGATTGTGCGGACAAAATCGCAGCAACTTTGTCGAGGAAGGCTTGCGTGCCGGGAACGAGCGTGGAATCGGAAACCTGGGCGATCTGGCGGGCTACGATTTTTTGCGCCGTATTCAGCGCCGTCCAGTGGTCGTACGCCAGCCACAGCGGCATTTTGATGTGAAAAATATTCAACAACTCAATGAAGTGATTCGACCAGCCGGAAGAAACCGTGCTGGCCCCCATGGCGTACTCCAGCGTCAGATCCCATCCGATAATCCACGCGAATAATTCGCCCAGCGTGGCGTATGCATACGTATACGCGCTGCCCGCCAAAGGAATCATAGCCGCGAACTCCGC
>DATCOK010000099.1:0-7674 GCA_036564765.1 Candidatus Acidiferrum sp.
CCCGCATTAAATCCAAACCAGCCCACCCACAACAAACACGCCCCGATAAAACTCAGCACCAAACTATGCGGCGGCATCGGCTGCTGCGGATAGCCCGTGCGCTTCCGCAAATAAAGCGCGCACACCAGTGCTGACACGCCAGAAGAAATATGCACCACCGTCCCGCCCGCGAAATCCAGCGTCGGAAATCTTCCGCCCAGCGCCGCGTTCAACATTCCGCCTTTGCCCCACACCATGTGCGCCAGCGGCGCATACACCACCAGAAACCACAGCACCATGAATAGCACCGACCCGCTGAACTTCATGCGCTCCGCGGTTGCTCCCGTAATCAGCGCCGGCGTAATAATCGCGAACATCAGCTGGTACACCATGAAGGTCGTCTGCGGAATCGTTCCCGCATAATCCGCGTTCGGCTCCGCGCCCACCCCGCGTAACAACGCGTGCTCGAATCCGCCGATCACCGGGCCGTTCCCGCCAAAGCACAAGCTGTACCCCACCAGCGCCCACAGCACCGTGATCAGCGCCATCAACGCAAAACTCTGCAGCATGATCGCCAACGTATTTTTCCGCCGCACCAACCCGCCATAAAACAACGCCAGCCCCGGCCCCGTCATCATCAGCACCAGAGCCGCGCTCACCAGCATCCACGCGTTATCCCCCGCCGACTGCGCCGCCGTGACCCGCGCATCCAACTGGCTCAACTTCTCGCTCGTAGAAGCCTTGGAAAAATCCGTAGCGGCCGTCGCCTGGGCTAAAACCCCGGATGCCCCGCACAAAAACACGGCAAGCAGAACCCAACATCGCCAAGTCGCCCGCAGCTTCATCTGTTGTTTGAAATGTCGACGCAGCGGCAGCCGCGCAATCAAGGAGGGAACGACTCGCGCAGAACTCGCCGAGGAGCCACCCACAACGCACCCCAGCCCATTCGAACGCCAACACAAATCCGGAAAATCAGCAGTAATCATCAAGTCTCAAAAAAAGCACCAAGGAACCGGCCCCGAACTACAGCACTCGACTTCACCCAAGAACCGCCCACCAAGTCCGCCGATTATAAGCACCCCACCGTACCCTGTCACATAAATAGAATTGATTCATAGCAGCAAAAAACCCACTAACCCCACCACCAAACCACGGTCCTTCGTGTAGATACATTCTCCGACAACGACTAAGAAACGATCCTCATGTTGCCGCACCCTGGAAGTTCTAGGGTGGGGCCTTCTTATCCAAATTCAGGCTTATGCCGCCAGCAAGGGTTTTTCGGTTTTATCGCTATGACGGCCCTCCTCAATCCCTTGCGCCCCCTTCTCTTCTTCATCGTATAATGCCCCCCGACATGACCGACCACGCCCCTATGGAAATCGACGTTCGCGACAGCGGCCCCGTTTCCGTCCTGGACGTCCACGGCCGCCTGACCATCGGTGAATCCAGCGAACAGCTCCACGAAGCCCTTCAATCCGTAATCGACCGCGGCGCCAGAAAAGTCGTCGTCGTTCTCAACGGGGTTCCGCAAATCGACAGCTCCGGCCTCTCCACCCTTGTCCGCATCTCCATCCAGCTCGCACGCGAGGGCGGCCTGCTCCGTCTGGTCTGCGGTCCCGGTCGCGTCCGCGACGCCCTCACCGTCACTCGCCTCATCGACGCCATCCCCGCCTTCGAAACCGAATCCGCCGCCCTCGCCAACTTCGCCTGAATCCCCACTCCATTCGCCGCATCCGAATTTGAACTTGCTTCGAATCGGATTCGCGTCGAATTGATTCAAGCAGCCACCAGGCGCAGTTAGTCGCGAGGAATGGGTCTTTCTTTGATTTTCTCTGGATGAAAAAAATACGACGCCATGTGTCGAACTTCTCGGAAGGAAACTACCCGTTCTTCTTTAGTTCCGCCAACACCAGCTTCGCCACTTCCTTCAACGTCTCAAACACACCCTGCCCCGTAACCGCCACGCCCTCAATCACCGGCTCGCCTTTTTGCTGCAACTGCTTCGTCAAATCCGGAACGCTCATCACATTCGGCAAATCGCGCTTGTTCAATTGCAGCACGTACGGAATCGATTCGAACTTCAGATTGTGTTCCTTCAAATGTTCCTGCAAATTTTCCATCGTCTCGAAATTCGCGTCTAGCCGCTCTTCCTGCGAATCCGCCACGAACACCACGCCATCCGCGCCCTTCAAAATCAATTTGCGGCTGGCCTCATAAAACACCTGCCCCGGCACCGTATATAAATGAAAGCGAGTCTTGAATCCGCGCACCGTCCCCAGATCCAGCGGCAGAAAATCAAAAAACAGCGTGCGGTCCGTCTCCGTCGCCAGCGACACCATCTTGCCCTTCTGGTTCTGCCCGGTGTGGTCGTACACCCACTGCAGGTTGGCGGTCTTTCCGCCCAGACCTGGACCGTAGTACACCAGCTTGCAGTTGATTTCGCGCGCAGGAAAATTAATAAACGGCACTGGTCCTCAGTTCGAATCCCGCCAAAAAAGTGCAGCCCAGGCTACACCCCAGCCGGCTTCGCGCCTCCATCTCTCTTCGATTCAGTTCCTTACCGGGTATTCGTCGGCCGTGTCCGGAAATAAACGCGCCGTCACTGGCGCAGCGCCAGTCCGTACCTTATTATATCCCCCGGCCTAAACGCAAAACGACCAAGCCCTCGCCGCATCGCGGCGCTCCACCTGCATCACCAGTGTCCGCGAATTCCCCCCAAATCCCTCACCCTATTTTCCACCCATGCCTCCGGTAGGTAACGTCACACATACGAATCACCCTGCAACCTTGCCCGATGAGCACTAAACTCCGGAACCTTAGTCTGGCTGAGCAGTTAGGTTTACTAAGCTCCCCACGACAATTTTTCGTGACGAGTGCCGCAGCTTGTAATGTTCGGAGCGCCATTCCACTCAATTCGCTTGGCCTGATCTCATCCTCGCCAAAAACAGATCGGCCCGCTCCACAAAAATCCGCAGAACGGGCCGCCCACACCAAGGTTCAAATTCTCTTACGATCCCACCTTCACCGTACCGCCGGTGTTGTCGTCCTCCGACGCCGAGAATGTTATCGGCCCGATCGGGATGTTGCACACATTCATCCCCGCCGGATACGTCACATCAAACTTCGCCTCGCCGCCATTATTAATCTGTATAACGCTCGGCGTATACGTTCCATCCGCGTTTACCGTAATCGTCTTGCTGTCCGCGGTATCCATCGGTGCTGGGGCCGGTTGTGCCATCTTCGTTCTCCTTATCTATTTTGAGATTGATCGGACGATTGACTTCGCGCAGGAGCGGAACAGTAGTCGCTACGCCTGCTCAACCTGATGTCCGGCATTCACGAAAGCACCCTCGGTGCTCGGCGAAAGCGCCAGCGCAGCTTGCACCCGCTCCCGGTCTTTGTCACGTACTTTCTTTGCGCCTGGGTTAACCGACAGCTTAATAGCACTAAATGTGAATCTCGGCTCAGGCGCTCGTCAACGTTTCCCGCCTCCCGACCGCATAGTCACTCAGCGCGGCATTTGCTGCGGTCACCGTATCGAGTGCCTCAGCCACCGCCTGCAGGTCTTTCCGCCGGATCACGAAGTACAGTTCATCTTCGCTTAACCCGGTGTATACCCGGTTGCCGATGCACCCCAGACTGAGAATCGCACCGTGTTTCAAGGCAGCCGGCAGCGCCATGCATGTCGGCCGGCCCAACGCCGGCGACCCGCTGGCCACTCCCGTGCGGTTCGCCGCTTCGCTCAACAGCATCGCGCCGCGCGGCTTGCACGCAAACAGCACCACATCCGGTTTCACCGGCGCTTCACCCAGCGGCGAATACACGATCGCCACCGGCGCTTCCTCCAGGCGCGGGATCTGCGGCACCTCTTCCGGCTTCACGTAGCCCAGATCAAACATGAACTTTAGCGTTTGTCCGGTCTCCTGTTCGCGCTCCGGCGAGAGCGCGATGTTGTGCGTGTAAGCTCCCACCGCGCAGTTGAAATGATTCTCCGGCACGGTGTAAAACGTTTCGCCGCCTGCGGCCAGCCGCCAAAAACTGCAACTCGAAGGTTCGCTGCCTTCGAAGCGGCGCACTCCCGCAGGTGCAGCATCCAGAAACGCCACCGCTACCGGCCGGCGCTCGAACTTCAACGCCTCGGTAAATTTCCTTTCCAGATTCTTCCAGTCGGCCGCTTCGCTCAAATCACACTCCGTGAAATCGATCTCGCAGCATAGCACGGCGCCCCATTTTCAATCTGGGACGGCCTGACCCGTGTAAAACCCTTGTTCCACGCGGTTATTCACACCCCACCTCAAAAAAACTCGCTTTTTATCAGTGTTTTTTCGCCTTTGCGCTTGCGTTCTGCCCCCAGCTTGGCTATAGTCCCCAGCGGCCCGGACTTTTTTCCTTTGCAGTCAGGACGAAAGACTCACGCCAGCCCCCGTTGATTCGGGAATCTACCAATAAAAATCAGGAGGATAAGCAGACTAGATGGCAGCCAAGCCGATGAGCAAGACCAAGATCGTTTCCCACATGGCCGAGAAGGTCGGCACACCCAAGAAAACCGCTGTGCTCTTTTTCGAAGAACTCTTTAAACTCGCAGTGAAGGAAGCTAAGGGCGCCGCCGGAAAGTTCGTCATTCCCAATATCGGCCGCGTGGTAAAGGCGCACCGCAAGGCGCGTTTGGGCCGCAATCCCCAGACCGGCGAACAGATCAAGATCAAGGCCAAGACCGTGGTTCGTTTGCGCCCGGCCAAAGCGTTCAAGGACGCCGTACTCAAGTAAATTCAGATTCGCATCATGTAGCAAGATGTCCCGCAGACCGCGCCCTTCATCCTGCGGTCTGCATCCATCCATGGGCCCGCATTTATCCTGGGATATCTGGCCGTCGCGGCCACCTAACAAAAAAGCCTCCGGTAGCGTGACTCAAGTCGCCGCCGGAGGTTTTTTTTCAGCTCTGCTATTTCCTACTGCGAACGCGGCTGTTCAGTGGGCTATCGACGCTCGTTCCGTTACAGAGTCTTTACGTACGCAACCACATCCTTAATCTGCGCTTCTTCCAGCACTTCCTTGAACGGCGGCATCAGCGAATCGCCATTTTCGATCCACGTTTTCAGCGACTCATCCGTCACCTTGTTGCTATTTACCGTGAACGTCCCGCGCTTTCCAATGCCCTTCAGGCCCGGGCCAATTTTCTTGGAGTCGCTGTCCGCGTAATGGCAAACCGCGCATTTTTTCTCGAACACTTCCTTGCCCCGCGCCGCGGCCGCGGCCGAATTTTTGCCGTTGTCTTTCGCCCCTGTCTTTTTGGCCGGCGGGTCCTGCGCATACGCCAGCCCGCACAAACTCAACGCCGCCATCCCAAGAACCATGTGACTCGTTTTCACGCGCTCCCCCAATTCAGCGAATTGACCCCAGTTCCACATTCTACCTGCATTGCGCCGCTTTCCGCTCCCTCGCCGCCGTCACCGGCACAAGGTACAGGTTCACTCTTCGCGCCGTCCGCACTTTCGTACTTTTGACCGACCTCCACCCGTGTGCTAACAATCAGAACATGAGTCAGGAATCCCTGATGCGCGCTTGGGAGTTATTGCAGGATGCCTATCAAGCGCAGATGGAGGGCGATTACGACCGTGCGGTCGAACTCTATCGCGCCTCTCTCGAACTGCACCCCACGGCGGAAGCGCACACCTTTCTCGGCTGGACCTATCACTTTCAAGGCAAGCTCGATGACGCCATCGCCGAGTGCCGCCGGGCTATAGACCTTGATCCCGAATTTGGCAATCCCTACAACGATATTGGCGCCTACATGATTCAGTTACAGCGTTTCGACGAAGCCATCCCTTGGCTCGAGCGCGCCATCGAAGCCAAGCGCTACGAACCGCGCCATTTCCCCCATTACAACTTGGGCCGCGCCTATCTGGGAAAAGAGATGTATGCCCGTGCTGCCCGCTGTTTCGAGGAAGCTCTCGAAGTCGAGCCTCGTTACGCGCTGGCTCGTGAAGCCTTGGACTCACTCCGCCGCATGGTCAACTAGCGGACCGAAGACCTTGCCTTCCATGTATCCGGACACTTCGCTTGATGGGTTGTTGTTAAAAATTTTATTCTGCGGCGATGACTTCACTGGGCTTCACGACGCGGTCGTAAACAAACAGCAGCAGCGCCGTCAGCACCCCGATTCCCGCCACCACCCACCAGATTCGTTGCGGTTGATGTTGCACTTCTCCGAAGTGATGCAGCAGCAATCCGCCCAGCGGCCCGGCGATCAGCGAGCCAATCCCAATCGGCAAAAACGCAAACCCCATGTACGTTCCCTGCTGCCCGGCCGGCGCCAGCCGCGAAATATATTCGTAGTAACGCGGTGATTGCGTGATCTCTCCGAGCGCCACCGCGAACAGCGTTGCGTAAGCCATAAACGCCGTTGCGTGCGCCGTAAGCACCAGCCACGCCAGCCCGGAGATCAGCGTGCCGAGAGTGATCGCGCGAAATGCAGGGATCTTCTTGGTCGCAAAGCTGACCAGCAGTTGTAGCGCGATCACGGTCAACGGCCCCGTCACCAGCATCAACTCCGTATCCGTATTCGCATTTACGTAGTCGTGCACATAAATCGGCAGCACGATAAATTCCTGCCAGTACACGATCCAGTAGCCCGAAAAAATCAGCAGAAAAATCATGAAGCGTGGATTACCGAGTACTGTCAGAAAATTCCGCAGCGCCTCGCCGCCGCTCGGCGCGGGCACGTCGCTGGCCCGCCGCGGCTCCTTGAAGAGAAACAGCATCGCGAAAAACATCACAAACACGCTCAGCGCCGCCACGCGAAACACGCTTTCCACTCGCATGTGCTGGTGCACCCACGAAGCCACGTACGGCCCCGCGGCCCCGCCGATATTCACCAGCGTGTAGTAAATCGAATACCCTATGGAGCGCACATTTTCTTTCGACGCCCGCGCCGTCGTGCCCACCACCGAGGGCTTCACCAGCGCGATCCCCAGCGCCGGGAGCATCAGCACGAATCCCACCAGCAACCACAACGGCACCGCGGAACGCACCGGCGCGAGCCACGGCGAGCCTAGCGACCCCAGTAGAAAATACGAGGCGCTCAAAATAAAATAAGCCAGCGAAAGCGCGCGCCGGAATCCCAGCCGGTCCGCCAAAGTCCCGCCGAACGCCGCCAGAAACCACACCAGCCCGCCGAACAGTCCCGTCAGGCTGCTCGCCTGCGTCGTCGGAAAACTCAGCGTCTCGTGCAAATATCGCGCCAGCGATGCGAACGCCGCGTAATACGACAAGCGTTCGAATAGCTCGCTGATATTCGCGACCCAGAACGGCCGTTCGAATCCGTCGCGAATCTCCCCGAGACGCCTGCCAAAACTCATTCGTCCTCCCGCATATTCCAACTTGCCCGACAGTTCGCGCCATGCGCGCGCCGCGATTCTAATGGAATGACAGGCGTTTTACACGAACCACATGGAAACACCCGCGAAGATCCGCGGAACCCCCTTTTTTCCATCTGCGCTAAACTGTCTCTGGGCCAGAATTCTCGAAACTAAAGCTCGTCCGCATGAGTCCAAATAGTGATGCCACCCGGCCATCGCCATTTCTCAGCATTCCGCTATTGGGCCCGTTCCAGGGCGTAAAACTTGGGGGAAAAAGTGAATTTTGAATGTCGCACCATTCGCAAGTCCGCAGGTCTGGCGGTCGCTCTGCTTTTCG
>DATCOK010000100.1:0-10536 GCA_036564765.1 Candidatus Acidiferrum sp.
GATGACCAGTTGCAGGTACTGCTCGCCTTTGCCGGTGGCGGCTGTTCCGTCACCATAGAGCAGCGACTTATTGAAGATCCATTGCGTATGGGTGTCGAGTAGCGTCACGAAGGGTTCGTCCATCACTGCGCGGTCGAACCAGAAATGGACGCCGGTGATGGGCGCAGTTTTGATTTTGTCCAGATTGCGGAGCGACGGCTCCGCTTGCACAATTCCCTCGGGTAAAAGTGCGCGCAAGGTATCGTGCGGTATGGCGAAGACGTAGGCGTCGGCCGACTCTTCCCTGCCGCCGTCAAATTCCACGCCGCGGAGCACGCCATTTTCGACGCACAACTTTCTTACCGGCATACGCAGTTGCACTTCGCCGCCGCGCGCTTCGACGGCTGCTTTGCAACCGTCGTAGAGCTTGGACAGGGGCACGACCGGAATGCCCATGCGATAGCCGGAGCTATTCATGAGAAAGGCTTTCCAGAAAACGTCCACGCCGTAACGCGCGTCGGTATGCTGCAACTCTTCGTCGAGCGCGCTGACCAGCACGACGCGCCAGAAGCGCTCGATCGCGCCTCTGGTCTGGGCGCGGCGGCGCAACCACTCGAGCATGGAAATGCCGCCGGCTTCTTCGAGGTCGCGGGTTTTTCCTCTCGCCGCAATAATTGCCAACATGGCGCGCGCAATGGAAAGTTTGTCACCCAAAGAGAGCGGCGCGAACGTGAGAAACGAGCCAGTCATGTGAAACGGAGCAGGCAGGAGGCCCGCCTGCATAGTTCCGCGGCGGCCTTGGGGATCGAGAAAGACTAATTTGTCGAAAAATTTTATTTTGTCGTGCGATCCTACGCGCTGGTAGAAATTCGCGAGATTGGTGCAGCAACCCAGGGTGACGTGCTGGCAATTATCGACGTGTTCGCCATTGGGCAGCACATACGAAGTAGCCCGGCCGCCCAGGAACGGTTTCTGCTCGAACAGCTGTACGCGCCAGCCTGCCTCAGCCAGCGCGACGCCGCAGGCCAGTCCCGCCAGGCCGCCGCCGATCACGATCGCGCTTTTCAATAATGTTCTCTTCCGTCAGGCGGCCGAAGCGCGCCTTGGCTATGAACAGCATTTTTTCCGCGCGCGACAAGCGCACGCGCTCACCGAACAACGCGAACTCCTGGGCCTCCATGCGCGACAACAGCGCGCTGTAGGTATGCACCAGCAGCCACAACGCACCGCGGCTGTCTTCATCGATGAGACTCAGGAGGCGCGAGCCTTCATCGTAAAGTTTCCAGGCGCGGTCCGCTTCGAAGCGCAGTACCTCGCGCAGGCCCAGCGTTTCTTCTTCGAGTCCCAGATCCGATTTAGCGACCCCATAGCGCGCCAGATCGTCTTCCGGCAAATAGACGCGCCCCACGGCGTAATCTTCATGCACGTCGCGAATAATATTGGTGAGTTGAAAGGCCAGCCCGAGTTTTTCGGCCAGCTCCAACGCGCGCGAATTACTGTAGCCGAAAACGTGGGTACAGGTGAGTCCGACGGTTCCGGCCACGCGATAGCAGTATTCGCGGAGGCGTTCGAAGGTGGAGTAACTCTTCACTGTCAGGTCCATCTCCGCGCCGGAGATCAAATCGTGCAGGTAGCGCGAAGGCATGCGGTAGCGGTGCATGGTATCCACGAGAGCGGGCAAGACGGTAGAGCCAGCAGGACCGGCAGCGCGCTCGGATTCGGGCAAGCGCATCACCGCGTTATCAAATGCGGCGCGCCACCTCGCCAAGCCGCGGCGCTTCTCCTCGACGTCCGCGCCCTGATCGGCTACGTCATCGATCAGGCGCATGAAGGCGTAGAGCGCGGTGAGCGCGTCGCGCTTGGGCTTGGGCAGCAAGAGAAATGCGTAGTAGAAGTTGCTGTGCGCGGCTTTGACGACCCGCTGGCACTCTTCATACGATTGCGCCACGGAGCGCGCCGCGATCGTCTCAGGGGTATCGACCACCACGCGGTTGGCGGGGAGCGCGCGCGAAACCAGAGCGCGGCCAAGCAGGCGGGCCTGCTTGCCTTTGCTGATGGACGGGCGGCGATGCAATGTGTCGTAGCCCATTTCTTCGATGGCATCGAGGACCGCGAGGCCGCCTTTGCTGAAGAGCTCGAGATCGACGCTCAAGCGCGAGTCGACCATTTTCGCCAGGGGCGCGCCTTCGGCGAATAAACCGCGGGTGCGCACGATGAGGTCCTGCATCAATTTTATGTAGCGCTCATCGAAGCGCCGCTCGACGATTTCGCTTTCACTGAGACCGTGGGCGGCGGCGTGATCCAGCGGGATGTAGATGCGGCCCTTCTCGAGGTCGCGCGAAACGTCCTGCCAGAAATTTGCGAGTTGCAGCGCGGTGCAGGTGGCGTCGGAGAGCAACTGGCGCTGTTCATCGCGATAGCCGCACAGATACAACACTAAGCGCCCCACGGGATTCGCGGAGTAGATGCAGTAGTCGATCACCGCGTCCCAGTTGGCATAACGGTGCACGCGTTGATCCTGGCGAAAGGCTTTCAGCAAGTCGGAGAACGGTTCGCGGGGAATGTCCTTCGCGTGAATGGTCTCTCGCAGTGCAATAAACACAGGATGGTGAGGCCGCCCGAAATAGCAATCGTCCAGCTCACGCTCCCACCAGTCGAGCAGTTCGAGTGCGCGCTTCTGTTCGGGAATTTCATCGCCCAAGTCGTCGGCCCAGCGGCAGTAGGCGTAAACATTGTAGAAATGCTGGTGCAGCTCGGCGGGCAACAACCAGGAAGCTACGTTGAAATTTTCGTAGTGATGAGTGGCCAGCCAGCAGGTGTAGGCCTTAGCTTCTTCGAGGGAACAGCCCGCGACGGGCGCGCGCTGGGCAATCTGCAGTTCATGAGGGCGCAACATTCAGCGAATCGATCCTTGGAAAAAACACGAACAGCGGCGTTCTCTATCGTGCCAAGCGGAAACGTGAATACAGCAGGGCGATTCTGGCGAAACGTCAGGGCCGAACGGCCAGCTTGATTTGCCCGCTGCGTTTTTGCATACGCTCAAAAGCCTGCGGCAGGTCCGCCAGGCGAATTTCTTCGGTGACAAAATCGTGCGCGGAAATGTCGCCGCGGCGAATGGCTTCGAGCGCGTCGCGAATGAAGCGCGGGGTGTGATGGAACGGCGAGATCAGCTTGATCTCCGAATAATGAATCGCAGCCGGTTCAATCTCCACGTGCGTCCCGCTGGGCAGTCCGCTGAAAAAATTCACCACGCCGCCGCGCCGCACCATGGCCAGCGCTTGCTTCCAGGTCACCGGATTGCCCGCAGCTTCCACCACGCCATCGGGACCGCGGCGGTCTTCGGTCAACAATTTCACGGTGGCGACGAGGTCGCGCGTTTCGTTCACATTGATTATTTCGGAGGCGCCGAGGCGCTTGGCCACTTCCAATGCGGCCGCGCGCCGGGCCAGCGCAATCACCCGAACGCCGCGCCGCGAGAGCATACGCACAAATTTGAGCCCGATGGGACCGCACCCGATTACGGCGACGGTGTCTCCGCTGCGCAATTCCATTTCGTGAATGCCGCGCAGCACGCAGGCCAGCGGCTCGGCCAGCGCCGCGCTGGGGTCATCCACGGAATCGGGAACCTCAAGCATGTTTTCTGTAACGATGCGTCCGGGAATGCGCATGTATTCCGCGTACGCGCCGTTGTTGAAGAGCAAATCTTCACAGAGATTTTCCTGGCCGCGGCGGCAATGAAAACAACGCAGGCACGGGGCAGAATTGGCGGCTACCACACGCATGCCGATCTGCCAGCGCGCATCCACGCGCTTGCCGACTGCCGCGATCTCGCCGACGACTTCGTGGCCAAATACTGCGGGCGGCTGAATCATCTTGGCGTGATAGCCGCGCTTCCAGACTTTGAGGTCGGTGCCGTCGGTCAACGCCAGGCGCACGCGAATCAATACTTCGTCGGGCGACAGCGCCGGCACATCGATCTGCTCCACGCGCAAGTCTTCGCTGCCGTAGAGTACGGCCGCGCTCATCTTGGTGGGAACCGCGATCCATGCCGCGGCGGTCTTCAAATCTGCACCTGTCTCCGCTCTTCTTGTGGTCGTCGATCTCATTCGTGGGTAATTAGTACTTTAAGGGATTCTACCGTCGGATGTGCCGCTAGTTCTAATCCTTCTTGGATTCTGGCCAGCGGAAAACGATGCGTCACGATGTCCATCACCGGTAGCCGCTTGTTCAGAATCAATTCCGCCGCCTCTTCTTGTATGTCTGCTGCCGCGCTGTAGCTGCCCAGAATTTCTTTTTCGTCGATGCCCACTTCGGCCGCGGGAAATTCGATGCGCGTGACCGGATCGTTGGCCGCGAAGAGCAGCACTCGCCCTCCGGGCCTGGCCGCTTCCAGCGCGTCGATTACAACTGCCGGATGCGCCACGGCCACCAAGACCACGTCGGCGCCGCGACCGCCGGTGCGCGACTTGATTTCCTGTACCAGCTTACCATCAGTGTTTGTGCCGAAGGACTCTTGTGCTCCGAGCGTCAGGCTCTTGGCGCGGCGCACTTCCATGGGGTCGCTGGTGAAGAGACGTGCGCCCTGGAGCTTCGAGACCATCAGAAGTTGCAGACCGATGGGTCCGCAGCCGAGTACGAGAACAGTTTCGCCTGCGGCTACGCGAGCTTTTTGCACCGCTTTGAAAATGGTGTTGATCGGCTCGATGAAGGTGGCTTCTTCGAAGCTGACATTATCCGGAAGAGCTACGATGCCGCGTTCCGCGACCCACGGCATGGCTTTTACGTATTCGCCGAAGCCGCCGCCGTTGGGGGTGAAGCCGCCAGTGAGGCCGGTGGATTTGTACTGCGAGCATTGCGAAAACAGGCGGCGCTCGCAGTAGAAACAGGCTCCGCACGGTACGTGGTGAAAACTCATGACGCGGTCGCCCGGTTTCCATTTAGTGACGTCGTGGCCGACGGCTACAACGGTGCCGGCGACCTCGTGGCCCAGGATTTGCGGCGGTGCAACATAGGCGTGGAAAATTTTTTTGATGTCGGTGCCGCAGATGCCGCAGGCTGCGACTTTGATGAGGACTTCGTGGTCGGCGACTTCGGGCACCGGGACTTTTTCGACGCGCACTACCCCTTTTCCGCGATAGACGCCGGCGCGCATAGTTTTGGGGATGGGGCCGAGGGTGATGGCTGGGGCAGTCATGGTGCGAGTGTCGCTCATGATGCAGCTACTTCCTGCAGTTCCGGCGGGAGTTGGCCGTGCGTGGCGAATGACATTTTCTTGAGGTGCGCTTCGAGGAAGTTTGCCAGGGTTTCGGCCGCGGTTTTGCTTTCGCGCCCGAGGCGCAGCAGCGCAGGGAGCATCAGGGGATGCCTGGCGACGTAGCGCACTACACCGCCAACACTGACGTTGCCCTGTTTGTCGACCATGATGTCGAGGTCTACCGGGAGGTCGCGGTCAAAGGAGTCGGAAATCACGCGGATCGCGATGGCCGGGAGGTTTCGAGCACGCGCCGCGTCCATGATCGCAAAACTTTCCATGTCGACCGCCTCGGCGAACGGAGCGAGGCGAGCTTTTTCTTCCGCGGTGTTTACGACGTGATCGGCGGTGAGCAGGGACTGAATCTCCTTCGCGCCGTCGCTGAAGGCCCGCGTCCATAAATTGCGCGCGCAAATCACCGTACCGCCACTGCCATCCTGCTGCACTTTTCTGGCGGCGACGACGTCGCCCAGTTTCACAGAGGGTTTCAGAGCGCCGGCGAAGCCGGAGACGATGCAGAAGTCGTAGTCCTTTGTGAGTACGGCTTCGGCGGAACGTCGCGCGTTGGCTACGCCCATTCCGGTGACCAGAAAATCGACGGAGGCGCGGCCGATTTGTGCGCGATGGAGTTCGAAACCGTTCACGAAAACCTTTTCCAGAGTGCGCAGTTTGCGCCACGGAGCGAACTCCGCTTCCACCGCGTAGGTGAGCAATACTTTCATAAAGTGTCGATCCCGATCTACGCCGCAACCGGATGCGCCATACGTTTGATGCGGCGCGCGCTCACATAGCCATTCGCCCCGTACCAGCGGGCGGCGCGTTCGAACGCGAGAGCTACCGGTTCGGCTTCGAAACCTAGTTCGCGCTGAGCGCGGGCGCAATCGACGAACATTAAGTGGTGCGCAATTTTCACGCCTTCCACAGGAATCTGCGGTTCGCGGCCGAGCAGACGCGAAAACGCGGTCTCGGCATAGGCTACACCCAAGGCCAGCACGTGCGGGATTTTGAGCTTGGGCGCGGGCAGACCGGTGAAACGGGCGAGCAAGTCGAGGACCTGCTTCAGCGTTAAGTTTTCGCCGCCCAGCAGATAGCGCTCACCGGTTTTTCCTTTTTCGGCCACCAGCAGATGGCCTCTGGCGCAATCTTCCACGCCGACGAAATTCAACCCAGTCTCCACATAACCTGGCATTTTGCCGTTCAGGAAATCGACGATAATTTTTCCCGTAGGCGTAGGCTTCCAGTCCCACGGACCTACCGGCGTGGTCGGCATGGCCACGACCGCGGGCAGGCCTTCTTTAGCGGCTTGCAGCACTTCGCGCTCGGCCATCCACTTGGAGCGCTTGTAATGGCCGACCATCTCTTCGAGCTTGGAGTCAGTCGATTCATTGGGGAGTTGCGGGCGGTCGACGGCGATGGTGGCGACGGTGCTGGTGTAGACGAATTTCTCGACGCCGGCCTGGCGCGCGGCGGATAAAAGATTTTTTGTGCCGCCAACGTTCGAATCGTAAATGTCCTGGGGATTTTTGGCCCACAAGCGATAGTCCGCGGCAACGTGAAACACACGCTGCACACCTTGCATGGCTTTCGCCAGTGAAGCCTCGTCGCGCAAATCGCCGGTCACGTATTCGAGCGGCAGGTCGGCGATAGCGCGGTTCGAACTGGACGTGCGAAGTAGAACGCGCACAGTTTCGCCACGGGCCACCAGTTGGCGCGCTACGTGGCTGCCGAGAAAGCCCGCGGCTCCGGTGACGAGCGTGGTCACAGTGTGCCTAGCCCTTCTTCGCGCTGTGCGATGTCGCGCGAGGTGCAGGCTGGTACGGCAGCCTCTGAGCGCAAGGGTGAATGCTGCGCGAGCGATCGTTCGAGTTGCACCGAGAACGTTCTCCAGCGGGCGTTGGGGATGAAGTTTCGTGCAGCAGCAACCTGCTCGGTGGGCACTTCCGCAACAGTCGCGCCGTCGGCACGACGGACCAGCCAACCATCTACGCGCTGAGTTTCGATGAGCTCACCGAGTGCGCGAAGTTCCTCGGTGACGGTGTCTGGAAAGATGAAGGTTTGCACACAGAGGTGAAAGCCCGACAGGCGGGCGGTGCGGATACTTTCGAGCGTGGCGCGGAAATTTCCATTTTCCCCTGCGCGCACGTCATGCGAGGTTTGCCCTCCGTGCAACGGCAAAACCAGAAAAAGATTGGCGACCGGCCGAAATTCGTGGATTCGCCGGCGCAACGTTGCACCATCGATTTCAAGGAAGACGGTTTTGTTTCGGGCAACAAATTCGCTCGCAATCTGGCCGATGCGCGGATGACTGGCCGATGTCGCGCCCAGCCACACGATCGGAGCATTATTTTCGGAGCACAGCGAAGCGGCGTCCGGTAGCTCGTTGGCGGAAGCGGCGGGATCGCTGGCCTCAGCTGGCGCCGGCTCCAACTCGACGCGCGACGCCAGCGGACGGCGATCCGCTCCGAATAATTGTTGCGCGAGTAGAACTCTGGTTAGGTCGCGGGTAAGCCGCAGGGGAAAGCGCCTCATGCGCTTAGAATCCGCTGCGCAGCCGGAACTCGTTGGGCTGGAACTTCAGCGCGCAAAACTCTTCGTTCCTGCGAGCCTGGTTGTGAAAGCGCGAGAGCGCGTAGACCGGGAACGAATTGCGGTAGAGATGATATTTCAAATAGAACACGCAAGGGAAACCTGTGCCGGTAAATTCGCGTTCGCTCCACGAGCCGTCCTCATTCTGATTCTGCATCAGGTAGGAAACGGCGTTATGAATCGCGGGGTCGCTGGTGTTGGAGGCGGCCAGCATGCCGATCAAGCCCCAGGCGGTCTGCGACGGGGTGCTCTCGCCTTGGCCCTTGGAAGAAATGTCCGAATAGGTTTTGAGCGACTCGCCGAAACTTCCGTCATCCTTTTGCACGCTCTTGAGCCAGCCGACGGCGCGCTGGCAATATTCCTGCGCGGTCAGTGAAACGGTTTCGAGAGCGCGCAGCACGCCGCTCGTGCCGTAGACATAGTTGACGCCCCAGCGCCCGAACCAGGAACCATCGCCGCACTGGTCCTTCAACAAAAATTTCACGGCGAGCTGGATAGCCGGATGTTCCGCGGACCAGCCAAAGCGCCCGAGGCATTCGAGCACGCGCGCGGTCACATCGGCGGTCGAAGGATCGATCATGGCGTTGTGGTCGGCGAAGGGAATGTTGCAGAGGAAACGCCGGTCGTTGTCGCGGTCAAAGGCGCCCCAGCCGCCGTCGCGGTTCTGCATGCTGAGCAGCCACTGCACGCCGCGGCGCAAGGCCGCTTCCATGCGGGCCGCGTGTGGAAATTTGACCCGCTGGAGCGCCATCAATACGAACGCGGTGTCATCAACGTCGGGATAGAAATCGTTGCGGAATTCGAAAGCCCAGCCGCCCGGATCGGCGTCCTTGTTTTTCACTTGCCAGTCGCCCGGTCCGAGGATCTGTTTGGAGAGGATCCAGTCCGCGGCAGACACCAGCGCGGGATCGTCGGGAGACACACCAGCCTCTTCGAGCGCCACCATGGCAATGGCGGTGTCCCACACCGGAGAGACGCAGGGTTGCAGGCGAATGGTCTCGGCGTCTTCAATTTCGAATTTGGCAAATTCGCGGGTCTCGCGGCAGGTGAGCGGGTCGTCCGGCCCGTAGCCCATAGCCACCAGGGCGAAGATGCAATTCATCATTGCGGGATAGATGGTCGCCAAGCCCTCGGAGCGCTCCATGTGCGCCACCAGCCAGGACTTTGCTTCGCGCAACGCCCTTTGGCGCAACGGCTTCCAGGGCAGGCGTTCGTAGAACTTCAACCCGCGATCGAGCGCTAGGAAGAAATTCCGCCAGGAGATAAGCTCGGTGCTCCAGTCACAGGCTGCCTTTTTGCGGGTTGGATCTTTGAACAGTTCGTCAACTTGCGCGCGCTCCGGCAACTTCCAATTGGGGCGCAGCGCGGACAAAATCATCATGGGGATGACAATTCCACGGGTCCAGGACGAAAACTCGTAAATATTTATATAAAACCAGTTGGGAAGGAGCATTAATTCAGGGGGAATCGCCGGAACCAGTTCCCAGCCGACCGCGCCCACGAGCGCCAGGTAGAAGCGCGTGTAAGAATTCGTCAGTTCCAATCCACCCAAGCGGTGCACCGCAGCCCGCGCTTTGGCCATGTGTGGCGCGTCGACCGAATCCTCGGCCAGTTTCAGGGCAAAGTAGGCTTTGCAGGTGGCGTTCAGCTCGGACGGGCCGCCGGGATAGATGCTCCAACCGCCGTCTTCCAGCTGCCGTTGCCGGACGTAATTGGCCAGCTTGGAAATGCGCTCCGGGTCGGCCTTACCCAACACAAATAAATAATAAATATAGTCGGATTCGAGGGTGGTGTCGGCTTCCAGTTCGCCCACCCAATAGCCTTCTTGCCGCTGGAGAGAAAGAAGATGATTGGCGCCGCGCTCAATGGTGCGTTCCAAGCGCTGGGCCCATCCCTCTTCGCGCGTAACTAGCGGTGCTGGTGCTACCGCCAGTTCGTCTTCCATCCGGACGAAAGATGCCATCAATACGTCTCCTGGAACTCGCCGCTAGGTCAGCGAGACCCTCATTCTAAGTAACCTGTAACCCGGAACTTCCCTGCGTCCGCCCCGATAGACGGTTACAACGATGCGAGATAGACCAGTACACCAGTACTACTAGATTATCACCGTTTATGCACCGCACGGTCAACGGGATTGTACCAATTCCTGTATCAAGGACACCCCATCTGAGTCCGTCCCGTTATAGCTTTACGTCAGGCTCACCTTCCAGAACCCGCCTGACCATCACCTGAAGCGGCAAAGGGAGCGGTTCGCCTTCGGGATGCCGGACCGACGGCACATCCCTCAGCAACTGGGAAGGCCAACGCAGCCATTCCGGTTGCCCGGATGGTTGTTCGGGTGTCTGGTTATGAAAAACGAGAGCGTCAGCGCGGTCAAGCACTTGGCGAGCCGTCTCCTTGAAATCGTCGCAGTTCGAATCGAGCACTGCGAAGTACAGGCTTGGTTCCAGGAACTGCAGGAGCGAGTTGCTTTCGATGATCAGAGCCGGGTCGGGCAAGCCGGCGGCGGAGTTGAAATCTGATAGGGCCGCACGGAGCAATGGCAAGCCTTCGGCGAGAAAACCCTGCTTAGTGCGTAGCCAGAAGGACCGCTTGGCTCCGGCGGCGAGAAAGCGGGAGCTGTCGGTTCCGGTGTCGCCGCTCTGCTCCCAACTGATGGCGTAGCTGTGCTCGTCCGGGGCGCAGCCGCAGCTTTCTCCGTTTTTCGCGCAGACCCCGTG